>JABMQX010000396.1 GCA_013203085.1 bacterium
AATTGGGGATGACGCTCCCACAATTCCACTACAAGACCCTGAATTTGGTGCGATACGGCAAACATCCGGCGCCGAAAAAACCTCCGCACGCAGAAACGAAGCGCATTCCGGACATCCGGCGGATATACCGGTGGGCAGGGGTGAAGAATTACCGCGAGAAAATTGTGGATGCGCAGGAGAAGCTTTATCAGCAAAGCGTGCTTCTTCCAGTGGTAGAGGCAGCCAGGAAGAAGATCAAGAGTGAGCAAGCCCAGGGATGGACCAAAGATGCTGGCAAGACCCTGGCCCTGGCAGAATTGATCGAGCTTGAAGCGTATGGGCGAGACCCTGAGTCAAGAGGAGTGGCCGCGAAGGGTTTCTTCAATCTTGATGTCCTGTTGAAGTACGTGCTTCGCCAGGAAGACAAGAATAAATACAAGGAGCAGGATCGGAAAACCTTCACCGAGTGCCTGAACTGGATCTACAGACGCCCGACGGTGAAAGACGACACGGTTGTGATAGGACACGGTGGAAAGCAATGGCCGCCCCCGTCCCTTCCCCTCGACGGAGAATTCGGTTCCGGGAAGCCGATCCATACCGGGGTCCGCGCCTTCATTACCCACTGGAACTCTGAGGCCCAGAAGAGTGGGGACGGGCTCTTCTCCGACTTCGTTGATCTGATCGGGAAACTGGACAAGTTCCAGAAGGCCGAGACGGAGTTTCTTGACAGCGTGGGCCGGGATGATCTCAAGCGGATCAAGGAAAAGGTCGGTGTTGCCGCTCGTGGTGGTGCTTGGCCTACAGACCCACGGCAGTTGGACGAAAGCGACAAAGCGGTATATGACATCGCACGTAACTTGAAGCAGACCAAGGAGAACCTCGATAACGCGCTCCGTGTTCGCCGCGGTCCCAACCTAACCGTAAAAGATAAACTGAAACACGCGCAGACGCAGCTTGAGCAGGCAAAGGGTATACCTAAGCCGGACCTTTTCGGTTTCAAGAAGGTCATAACGGATACCGGGGACGCTTACAGCGTCCTTTTGGCCGCAGCAAGCACCAATGAGGGCAAGCTCGGTGACGTTCGGCAGGAACTCGAAACGGCTCGAAACGAACTGACGGACGAGCTCGGCAGGATAGACCAAAGACTCACCGACGCGCTAAACCCCGATGGTGGCGTGCTGGCTGAAGTGCGCACACGCCGCTTGTACGAATATCAATACGATATATGCATGCTCACATCGGCGGAAGAGGTTGCCGGGCACATCGAGCGACTGGCCAAGAATGAAGAAAGCGAGCGCGTTGATAAAACATACAAACCGCAGGAGTGGCCCGCGATTCCCATGGCCAATATGCAAGGTGTAAACTTCGAAGCGAAGTACCATCCGGAGGCCGCATTCGACCACCTTTCCGAATGGCAGACTTTCGATCAAGGCTATGTGGACAAGCTTTCATCGAAGTTGCGCTCCCGATATGATGGCGAGCTCAAGAAAGACCTTGCGGATTATCTCGGAAAATACCTCGAATACTGGGACCCCTTGAATGTGGATTTCAAGATCAAGGCGGAGAAGGAGTGGGAGAGCTTTCATAAGCAGATCCAGGACCTTCCCCTGCGGGTCGTGCTCTCGGGGTTGTTGGAGCTTTACAAGCAGTTCCTCGGTGTTTTGACTCAGGAGACGGAGCACGCAAAGTGCTTCGGCGGTAAGGCGATTGAGGAAAATCTTGCGGAGGCTCAGGTCAAGCTGGCGAACGCTGTGCAAACGCTTGGCCAGGACATCGAAGCCGCGGCTCAAGAGAAAACATTGAAGTATGAGATGCTGAAAAACTGGCAGAACCTGCCGGAGGACGCCTTCGAGGCTCGAGCAACGCTGCTTGAGGCAAGCGACCGCAAGAAGAAGATGTACTTCGCGTTCGTGCCTACCGAGACCGATCGGAACCCGCCACTTGAGACAAGGTACTGGGCTGAGCTGGCGTACAACGCCCTCTATACGCTTCGTCAGGACCCGAATAGCGTGGCCGGGCGACGCGCCCTCGAAGAATTTCTGCAGAAGTATGGCAGGTTTCCTCTGGTCCGGTTGGACTCACATCCTGTTGGAAAAGGGCACCTGACGCCCAACGAGATCAATCAAGCGCGCGAACGCGTCGGCGACCTGCAGCAATCTGGGACAGCCAGGCCGGAAGGCCTCAGAATCGGCGCCCTGAGAACCGAGGTCGACAGCATGCTTGCCTACCTGTCACGGTTGAATATGGGGCCGGACGAGGACGCATGGGTCAAAGGGGTTGATCGGGTCTTAAGCGCTCTCCTCCCGGAAGGCAAGCCGGGAACCTGCACCGTCTCGATGGCTGAGAAGGAGAATCAACGGCTCAAGGAAGTTTACAGGTACTGGGACCTACGTACGCGGGCGAGCGACACAAAGGTGGGCGACGCGGATTCCGGCGAGTTCGATCTCCGTTCCCCCAACGACGGCGACCTCGTCTTCCGCTTTTACGAGAGCCCAACCGATGCGGAGCCCTACTGGGAGGTGCCGATCAAGGGCCCGTGGGCATGTATCCTGATGGTGCATCGTAGCCAGTGGCCTGCGAAGCGGCAAGGGGAACCGGTCACCCTATCCTCTACGGCCAGGCGCGATGATGACCGGAAGACGTGGAACATCACCCTCGACCTGGCACACGAACGAAAAGGAGCAGTGTCAGCAACCATTACGCTTGAATTCGAGACAGAACTACCCAAGATCGAGGACTGGCCGTCTTCGCGGCCGTGAGGCCGCGGGGAGTCATATCCGGGAAAGGAGACCGTGAGACTGTTTGGCCGAAAAAGCAGCGATGAGGCAGCGAACCGGGTCTTCCTCGCCGTCTTCGGCAAGCACCCGGGCTGGGACGACCACATCGAGGACCTTGGACTTGAGACCGAGCAGCTCATAGGCATTAAGCGCCTTCTCTACATCGAGGGTATCAGCGGCAACGTTGATTCAGGGGCGTGGGACAAGCTGCCCGAAGCCCAGCGGCTCGGCGAATTCAACCATTTGTTCCTTTGGCGGACGATAAGCGATCTCGTGGTTGGGCGGATGTGGTCATCAATGGACGGCAAGGGCCGGACGCACTACCCGATGGTGGTCTGTGCTCAGTGTTCCGGATTGCCCCTGCCCGGGGTTCTCCAGCAGGTTCTCCCTTGCTTGGAAGAGGTCAAGGCTCGCTGCGTCAACGCGGCTTTGGCGTCCGCCGTCAAGTTCGTCATTGAGAATGCCAGGCGAGAGCTTGGCCAGCTTGCTCAGCAGATCAGACCCTCAACCGATACCCCTGGCATCCCTGGCGGGACTCTCGCAGTGCTCGCTGACCGTCCCGAAATGGGAAGAGATTACGTCGGTTTACTTCGAATCCTCTACAGGATCGAGCAAGGAATGGCGGACAGTGATGCCAGTGGTAAGGACACAAGCACGCGAGTCGCGCCGGGTCGCTTGCACATCCGGGTCCCTCCCTGCGCTGATTCCCCGGCGGATACCATCCTACTCTGGCTCAGCTTTCTGCTCGGAGAGGTTGATAGATCGAACCCCATGATTCTGCTCCTCCCTCTGCGTGAATCGTGGGTAGACATCATCGTGGGGGAGCCAACGGCGAAAGACCTCTTCTGCATTCGCGCTTCCCTGGAGGCCATCCCGCCGACCACGGACATTCCCTACACATTGCACCCGGGGTTCATGGAGCAGGTGAATCGGCGAATCGCCTGTTCCCGTGTTGAAAGCAGAGAGTCTTCCCCGGCGGGCTCAGGCTCGCCGCCGCGACGAATCGAGTGAGGATGCGTCAAAAAGCGCAGAGGAGTGTGCGAGGCGGCGAGGGCGAGGACGTCGAACTGAAATCCCGCAATATCGCCGGGAAAACAGAAAGGGGGACCGCGAGACAACAGACAAAGCCAGGATGACGCGTAGCCACAGTCACAGCACGGAGGAAGGAGGCTGCCAATGAGAACATTGCTTTACAGGGTTTGTGCTGCTGCGGTCTTGTCGCTTCTTCTGACAACATTGGGATGCAAAGTGCTCCCGCCCGTTAAAGACGAGAAGGCCCCTCCGC
>JABMQX010000397.1 GCA_013203085.1 bacterium
CGCCTCCTCAACTGCGGATTCCGCATCCCCGTCTCCGCCGGAACCGCCAGCGGCATCATGCCCAGCCCCGTCGGATACAGCCGCGTTTACGTCAAAATCCCCGGCGAGTTCTCCTATGAGAACTGGGTCAAAGGACTGAAAGCTGGCAAGAGCTTCGCCACAAACGGCCCGACCCTTTCGCTCAAAGTGGACGGACATGGACTCGGAGACGTGATAAGACTGAAAGAGCCGGGTCGCTCGCTCACCATCGAAGCCAAAGCCGAGTCTCCTTCTTCTCTGGCATATTTAGAGGTCATGGCATTCGGGAAAACCATCGCCCGCGTCGAAGCGTCTTCGGGACTACGTACGCTCAACCTGAAGACAAGTCTGACCCCGTCAGAAAGCACATGGATCGTCGCCAGAGCCTTCGAGAGTAACCCCGAAACCGCAAGGTTCGCCCACACCAGCCCCGTTTACATCGAAGTCCCCGGCAAACCCGCCCTTTCCTCAAAGGCGGCCGCCTACTACAAGGCCAACATGGACAGAATCATCGCGTTCACCTCCGCCTCAAACCTCTTCAAAAACGAACAGGATCGCCAGACTGCCCTCTCCATCTACCGCAAAGCGAGAAACATCTACGGGGACATCGAAAAACGCGCCCTCGCCTCGAAGTAGCGAGCTTCCGGCGCTCCTCAGTATTCGTCGCCGTGCGAAAAGCCCGTCGTGTGAACCCCAGCCGCTACATAGAAAGGCTTAAGAACGGTTGGGAAGTTCGGCCCGTCCGCCCGGACTTTTCCTTGCTCACGAGGCAACTTACAGAACCGAAGGGTGTTGCGGATCTTAGCCCGCGCTCCCTCGTCTTTAGGATCCCTGAAGAGCCACTTCGTTCCGTACTTTACGATCAGGTTGTATCTCCAGTTCAAGCATAGGAGGTGGCGATCTCGCCTGAAAGGAAGTTTCGCGCCGCCTTTGAACGGAACACGATAACGGTAGACTAACAAATTCGGAATCGTGCCTTCCCTGGCGGCTAACCCACGGAGCTTGGGGAACGCTGCTTCCACGGACGGACATATCACTGCCCCGCACCAGTCCTGCGCCTCCGCGATCTGATAAGCGTCAATGACACTCTGACCTACGAAAAGGCCCTTTTCCGCGTCCACGGCGAGCGGGCCGAAGACGACCGCCCCTCTGCATGGGAACCGGATCGCGAACAGCGAACGGACAAGGTGCCAAGCCGAGACCACGAGACTGAGGCAACTGTTGAAGCTGGAGTCCAGACTGTAAAGCAGAACGGTGTCGGAGAACTGGAAATAGTCGGACTTGCGCTTTGTCATGTCCACCTGCAGCACGCCGTCCCTCACTATCTTCTCGGCGTGCGTAACCGCCATCCGCACGCACGGTACAAGAACGTCCTCCAGCTTGTTTGCAAGGCCGGACAGGTCGGAAGTCCGGACGATCTCTTTGAAGCCAAGGATGTCTATTAGAGCGACGCTGCGATTGCCGACCTGCATTGGCCTCCGCCCTTCGCCCTCCAGCCGCATCCATTTCCCGCGAACCGGAGAGCTGTTACGGACGCCGGTGTCCGCCTCCACCGGGCCAGGCGGTCCTTCAAACCCTTCCTCTCGCGTTTCGCCCCCAGACCCCTCGCCACGTTCGTCGTTGAACTGGTGCTCCCGCGTCATCGCATCTCCTTTTGATAGCCAGGTTCTCATCACGCCGTGTACTGAAACATGCGCTAGCGCGAGCCACCCCGCGCAGTTTGCCTTGGGACCGCTGTCCGCTGGCGCAGACAGTTACTCCCGCCCCAGGACGAGAACCGTGAGGCTCAGCTTGTCGAAGGTCATCTTCCCGCCCCATTCGGGCAGCTTATCTTCGCGGATCGTGACCGCTGGCGGCTTGCCCGGCTCGTTATAGGAATTTTCCTTCGGGCCGGTCATAACGAGCCGCCTGACGTGGGTCACTTTCCCCAAGCCAGTGGTCTTGATCGAGGCCTTCACCGGATCGGTGCTCATGTTCACCACGCCGATGTAGGCTGTCTTGTGGTCCTCGCTGAGGCTTGCCACGGCATCGAGGGGGCCGCTGCCGCTCTCCACCTTCACCCGTATTGCGCCAAAACTGTTCCGGTACATCACAAGGGGTAGAGCGATGGTATCGAACGCGGCATCTGTGCGAGTGGTCTTGATGGCGCCGAGGACATTGACGGTCTGGGCGAGGTTCGCCATGTAGAGCATATCGTTGTTGCGGAACATCTCGTGGAGTCCGAGGGCGATCCCTATCGCGTCCCTGAGCTCGTATCGCACGCCCGCCTGCCCGTAAATCTCCGGCCCGTGCCAGTAGTTATATTCGTCCAGGGCAATCGGAATCTTTTTCCCTTTGAGCGCGGGGATGGTCTCGTGATACTTCCGCACCGCGCCGACGATCTGCCTGACCCGGTTACGGGCCTGGAGGATATCCTCCGCCAGCTTCGGCTTCCGCCCGACGTAGAAATGCTCGCTGATATAGTCCATGTGGTCGGCACAATGGCTGAGCATCGCCTCGTCCCACTTCCCCACGTTTCCGACGGCGACCAGCTTGATGCCGGGGTCCGCCGCCCTCATTCTCTCGGCGAACTCATTGTGTTTCTTAACGTACTTCTCGACCGGCATGTACCCGAGTTGCCATTTGCCGTACATCTCATTGCCGATCCCCCACCACTTCACTGCGTATGGAGTCCGATGGCCATTTTTGGCGCGAACCTTCCCCCATTTGGAGTCGGCGCTCCCATTGCAGTACTCCAGCTCCTCGAGAGCAAGTTCCACCTCACCCTGTCCGGAATTGACGACGACCAAAGGCTCGCTATCAATCAGCCGGCAGAACGTCATGAACTCGTCAATCCCAAAATCATTGTGCTCGATCCCTCGCCAGGCCGGGTTCTTCCGAGGCGGACGCCTGTCGGGGTCGCCGATGGCATCCCTCCAGTCGTATCCGCTGACGAAGTTTCCCCCCGGCCAGCGATAGATCGGCGAGTTGAGCTGCCTCAGCAAACTCAGCGTGTCCGCTCGCATCCCATGGACGTTGTCGGCGGGCATCAGCGAAACGGCTCCGATAGATACCTTGCCTTTCTGCTGGAAACCGATGGCCAACTC
>JABMQX010000398.1 GCA_013203085.1 bacterium
TCTCCGCTGCAGAGGTGGGATTATTACCCTGGCATACGAGGAAAGCCACGAGGATGACCCCGATGGCGGGAAGAAAAAGGCGTCGGATGGTGCGATGTTTGGCTGTAATGTTCATGGTAGCTTCTCCACCTGTTGTGTGCTCACAAGTTTCTGCGGGTCGGAAACAGCCCCAGACTTCGAGGCACGCTCCGTTCCCTCAAATTTGAGTTTGCCTTTCGATCGGTTCATTACAACAAAAGGACCATCGGTATCTCAAACCTTTTCTATCCAGAAGAAAGTGGTACGAGCAACACCCCGGCAACACTCATGCGACCCGGATGAATCCTTTGACCGGAAAGCCCGGTTGACCCGCGACGGAAATACAGCCACACTGATCGCCGCAGAAAGTTGACTCTCGTCCGATACAAGTTACAATGGGCTGGTTTTATTCACCGAGCTGAGGGGTGGTGTTGACGGGGCAACAAGTGTAAGGGGAAGCAAAGGAAACGAGTCGGGAAATCCACTCACAGTCAAGCTTCTACACTCGAATCCGAAAAGGAGGAAGCATGGCCAGGACAAAGCTGAGCTTACTGACAATCGCGTGTGCCTTGACTTTGGCAGTCCCCGTGGCACGGGCCGGGATGGTCGCCTCGGGCAAGTTCGAGAGAATCTATGACCCGAGCATTGGGGAAGATAAACGCTGGTACATCAACGACCACTGTTTCATTCGTGGAAAGGACGGCGTGTGGCACTTGTTCGGAATCACACATCCGGAGCCAGCCAATCCGCTCGATGAGAAAAACTTCGCGCACGCGACGGCGAAGAGTCTCCTCGGGCGGGCAGGCACACAGACGCAATGGGTCAAGCAACCTTTCGCACTGACAGCCCAATGGAATGAATGGAAAGAGGTCCATCTCTGGGCGCCTCACGTCATTTTTCACGAAGGGATGTATTACATGTTCTATTGCGCCGGAGATAAAGATCACACAAAATACAAGATTCACCTTGCGGTCTCTTCCGATCTGAAGGCGTGGAAGCGCCACCGGAAGAATCCGATGGTTGTTGATGGTTTTGATGCGAGGGATCCTTTCGTGCTAAGGGTGGGAGATAAGTGGGTGATGTATTACACGGTGACGAGCGCTCCGACGGGAGGAAACCACATCGTGGCGTATCGCGTCAGCTCCGACCTTGTGAAATGGGGGGAGCGGAAGGTCGCTTTCAAAGACGCTTCGAAGGGAACGTACGGGGGGCCGACGGAATCGCCTTTCGTGGTGCGCCGTGGAAAAAACTATTACCTGTTCATCGGACCCCGAGGGGGATATCGCGGCACGGACGTTCTCAGAAGCGAGAACCCGTTTCACTGGAGTTTGAAGAACAAGGTGGGACACATTGATGCTCACGCGGCGGAAGTGATCCGTGATGTTGACGGGCGCTGGTACGTCAGCCACTGCGGTTGGGGGCAGGGGGGTGTTTATCTGGCACCCCTTCACTGGAACGATGGGCTGGATGATGCGGATAGTCCTATCCCGATTCCGGCGGCTTCCGGCGCCGCTGCCCGCTGAGCTTCGCCGTTGACAAGGGGTCGGCAGTGAGTTAAACACACAGGGGCGTAGAGTTCGCAGTGGTCAGCGGAGACCGGCTTATTTCCGCGCTCTCCGCCGTGAACAGATGCAGGAAAAGATGAAATGAAAACGGAAAGCAATGTATCGAATCGCGGCCGGCAAGGCGGGCGCCCGTGCGCGCGAACGGGCAGGCGGGATTTTCTTCGTGTCCTAACGGGCGGCGCAGTGGCAATGATGAGCCTGCCGCGTGGCGCGTTCGCCGCCACAACTGCGAAAGCGGTCAGGAAACCCAATATGATCCTGCTGCTATCCGATGACCACGGCATCCTCGATTCGGGATGTTACGGCAGCAAGGTGGTCCGAACTCCGAACATAGACAGGCTTGCCGGGGAGGGCATGCGGTTCAGGAGGGCGTTCACAGGCACAGCTATGTGCACGCCGAGCCGTTCGATGCTCTACACAGGACTGTTTCCTCATCGAAACGGCGCCCACCGCAATCACAGCGCGATTCGCGCCGGCGTGAAAACGCTTCCGCAGTATGTCTCGGAGCTGGGCTATCGGGTGGCTCTGGCGGGCAAGAAGCACATCAAACCGATCAAATCGTTCCCCTTTGAATTCCTGAAGTTGAACGAGCTTGGCGAGTACCTGAGGGAAGTCGGGACGGAGCCTTTCTGCCTCGTCATTGCGACGCACGATCCGCATGGACCGTATAAGAAGCTCCCGCCGGGGAAAGGATACGATCCGTCGGGAGTGAACATTCCCCCCTATCTTGTTGACACGCCGGAGACCCGTCAGATAATCGCGGACTACTACAACTCCGTGGCAGACCTCGACCGACAGGTGGGCGTCTACCTCGACCTCTTGCGGAAGCGAGGACTGGAGGAAAACACGCTATTTATTTACGCGAGCGACAACGGCACGGGCTTTCCTTTTGCGAAGTGGACGCTGTACGACGCCGGTCTGAACCTCCCATTCATCGCCCGCTGGCCCGGACGAATCAAACCGGGCGTTGTGACGGATGCCATGATTAGCTTCGTGGATGTGCTGCCGACCTTCATGGAGGTCGCGGGTGGAACGGCGCCCAAGACTCTCGACGGAAGGAGCTTCCTGTCCGTTGTGGAGGGCAAGAAAGGCGCCCACCGTGACCTCATCTTCGGGACGCACACGACCCGAGGGATCATCTCCGGCTCGGAATTTCCGATCCGTTGCGTCCGCACGAAAACCCACAAGTACATTCGCAATCTCAACCCGAACGGCACCTTCACGAACATCCTGACTCACGGACGCTCCAAGAAAAAGGGTGGTGCAGCCGCCTTCTGGAAGTCCTGGCTGAGGCTCGCCGATCGCGATTCGTTTGCGGCCGAACGAGTGAAGCTGTACCAGCACCGGCCCGCAGAAGAGCTTTACGACCTCCGCACGGATCCTTTTGAGCTGAAGAATATCGCGGGCGACCCTTCGCAGAAGGAACTCCTCGCCACTCTCCGCGACGAGTTGAAAAAATGGATGAAGCAGCAGGGCGATCCGCTCCTGCCTGAGATTGAGCGACTTAGAAGTTACTTTTCGGTTTGTGAAATCCCGGATGTTCGGACGCCGGACGTGAAATTCCGAACGCAGCGTTCAGAAAACGGATGATATGGGAGAATGAAATGGACGTACCCATAAAGAAGTATCCGACGGTAGGTGCATGCGGTCTCGATTGTGGCTTGTGCACAAAATACTATACGGTAGGCCCTTCACGATGCCCGGGATGCTGCGGTCCTGACTTCTTCAATAAGCATCCCTCGTGTTCCTTCATAACCTGCTGCGTCAAGAAAAGGGGCCTGGAAACATGTGGGGAATGTCCCGGATTCCCCTGCGAGAAATTCAAGAGCGAGGAAGAGTATCAGGCTCGGGACCTTCCCGGCTATCCCCCCGATAGAAACATCTTCCGCAATTTGAACTTCATCAAAGAACATGGCATAAAGAGATTCGTACAGCAGCAGAGAAAACGAATACGGTTGCTTGAAAAGATGATTGATAATTTCGACGACGGAAGGTCGAGGAGCTTTTTCTGTCGGGCAACAGCCTTGCTTGATCTGACCCATTTAGAGAGGTCCCTGAAGGAAGCAACCCGGAGAATCAAAACGGAGGGCATCAAACCAACTGACATGAAAAGCAAAGCAAGACTTCTCAGGGGACTCTTGAACGAATGTGCAGTCAAGGAAGGCATCGAATTGAAAGTGAAGAAACTTCGCAAGAAGGGATGACCTTTAGTGCAGGGTGAAGTGCA
>JABMQX010000399.1 GCA_013203085.1 bacterium
CATCTAATAGGTGGTAGGTTATAGAGGGTACCCGTGGTGTGTACCGACACTTTTTCTTCTCTGTAACATCTGACGAAGAGGATACCCCTTCGATGGCGGGAGAGACGAAATGAAAAAGATAATTGGCGTCATCGCTATTGTTCTGGGCACCTCATGGTTAGGAATCGCCTCGGGCGGGACACTGTACGTGGACGCGTCGGTTGGCGTACCCGGGAATGGATCGTCCTGGGAAACCGCGTTCCAGACGATTCAGGAGGGAATTGACGCGGCATCCGAGGGTGACACGGTCATCGTGGCCGAGGGGATATACGTGGAGCGAGTTCATTTCAACGGGAAGAACATCGTTCTGCGCAGCACGGACCCACTCGAGGCCAGTGTAGTTGACAGCACGATTATTGACGGGAACTATTCCTATCCCGTGGTCACCTTCTCCGGCACGGAAGGTGAAACTTGCGTGCTTTCCGGATTCACGATCCGCAACGGCGGCAACGGTGGCGGAATCTGTGGTGGGGATTCGGAGAATCGAGCCCGCGCGACAATCCAGAATAACGCCATTACCAATAATAATGCCGCGCACGGCGCCGGGATCGCCTATTGCGACGGCGCGATTCAGAACAACATCATCACGGGGAATAAGTCCTGGAACGCGGCGGGCGGGCTAACGGAATGTGACGGCGTCATCCAGAACAACACCATCAGCGGGAACCAGAGCTTTGCCGATGTTGCTGCTGCCGGCGGGCTGACCTACTGTAACGGGTTGATCCAGAACAACGTCATCTGCGGAAACTCGAGTTCCAGCACGGGTTGGTCCGGTGGCGGGCTGGCGTATTGCCACGGGACGATTCAAAACAACACCATCAGCGGAAACTCGGCCAACGGTGATGGTGGAGGTGGGCTGTATCACTGCAACGGCGCCATCCAGAATAACGTTATCACCCAGAATTCTACCATGCGCGGCGGGGCGCTGGTGTACTGCGACGGCACCATTCAGGGCAACACGATCAGCCAAAACGAATTCGGGGGGCTTTACAACTGCGGTGCCGCCATCCAGAACAATCTGATCACTGCAAATTCAGGCGACGCGGTAGCCGGTTGCATTGGCCCCATCCAGAACAATACAATTGCCAAGAACTCCGGCTGGGCTCTGCGTGAGTGCGGCGGGATGATCGTGAACTGTATCATCTGGGGGAACACGGACGGCAGGGTTCATCAACTTTTCGAAACGGCTAATCCCGTCCATTCCTGCATAGAGCATTGGGCGGGAGGAGGCGAAGGGAACATTTCCCTTTACCCGCACTTCGTTCATCCGGAAGCCGGAGATTACCACTTGCAGAGCTGGTCGCCCTGCATTGACAATGGGTACCCTGCTTCCGATTTCTCCAATGAGCCGGAGCCGAACGGCGGTCGAGTCAATATAGGTGCCTACGGGAACACTTCGGGGGCGGCCTCGAAATCTCCGGATACCGACGCTGACGGGTTGCCCGACGACTGGGAGATGGACAGGTTTGGAAACCTTGAAGGGGATGGCTCCGGAGACGCCGACGGAGACGGGATTCCGAATATCACCGAGTACCGTTACGGATGGGATCCCGAGGTCCCGTCAGAAAACCTCGTTGAGAATCTGACCAAAGGGAAATGGTATCAGACGATCCAGGTCGCGCTCGACGAGTCCGATGACGGAGATGAAATCGTCGTCCATCCAGGTGTTTACGAAGAGAAGATCAGCTTTTGGGGCAAGAATGTTGTGCTGAGGAGCACGGACCCCTCGGACACGAACGTAGTGGCCGCCACAGTGATTAACGGCGGCGAATCCGGTCCTACGGTCACCTTTGTCGGCACGGAGGACCAAACGTGCGTCCTGTCCGGCTTCACTATCCGCCACAGCGAAGAAGTCTGTGATTGGGGCAACAGTGGGGGAATCTGCGGCGGGACGGAGGACAAGCACTCGCTCGCCACCATCCGCAACAATGTCATTACCAATAACGAGGCCCAGATCGGCGCCGGGTTGGTCTATTGCGACGGCACGATTGAGCATAATACAATCACCGATAATGGAGCGTGGGGAGGCGCCGGTCTCGCCCACTGCGATGGCACGATCCGGAACAACACCATTACGGACAACTCGGCGATCATAGGCGGCGGGCTGTGGGGCTGCGGAGGCACGATCGAGAACAACATCATCTCTGACAACATGGGTCATGGAGGTGGCGGGGGGTTGAGTGGCTGTGGCGGCCTCATCCAGAACAACGTGATCACCGGCAATTGGACCGAGCAGGACGAGTCGGCTGGCGGAGGTCTGGAGGGATGCAACGGAACGATCCGCAACAACATTATCTCCGACAACAGGACGAGATGCGACGGTGGTGGCGGCCTGTCGTCTTGCGGCGGCACGATTGAAAACAACCTCATCATCGGCAACTGGAGTGATGGTGCAGGCGGCGGCCTGTCGAACTGCAACGGCGAGATCGTGAACAA
>JABMQX010000400.1 GCA_013203085.1 bacterium
AGGTTCGGAAGGCGCCGTCCAACCGCGAAAGAAACGCCAGATGTCGCCCGGCTCGATCAGCGACACCATTTCCTCACGCGGGTCCCAGAAGACGCTGTTCCTCGCCCCGGGTGTCCCCAGAAATGCCACGCTGGCGAACCAAGAGCTTGCCTGCTCGTTGTCAAGGGAAGGGTTCCTCAGCTCCAGAGAATATCCCCCGCCGTTGGCGGAAGCGGGCCATGGATTCCTGTCGTCGTACCGAAGCTCGTCCATCACCATCCCCACCGAATTGACCAGACGCACTCTTTCCCCCGAATTGGACAGGCTGCCTGTGAAATCGCCGATGGCGTTGTTGATTCCGTAGGCGGAGCGGATATGGGCGGCGTTCCTGCAGACGACGAGATAATCCCCTTCATCCAGAACTGTCCTGTCCGGAAAGGTGAAATAGATTCCATCGCTGAACTGCCAATTGCTAAGGTCCACAGGGCCGTACCCCCCATTGTAAAGCTCGATGTATTCCCCCATATCCTCCGTACCAGGCGGGTCATACATGAACTCGTTCATGACGATGGGCGAGTCCCCTAAAACGATGCTCGTCGCTGCTATGAGTGCGGCAGCGACGAAAATGCCAGATGACAGGTTTTTTTTCATTCAAAGTTCCTTCAATTCACGAAAGAAGTATCAATCAAGTCCGCTTCCGCGCCAGATGTGTTTCTCCTTTTCACAATCAGTGCCGTCCCGAAGACGGCAACTTAACAAGTGCATCAAGATTATACCATACTTGCCTCGACCACGCCAGACCTAAAAAGCCGTGGGTGTGATGCCTCATCCATGAAAGCGGGGCGTCAAGTGATTCTTTTCGATCTGTTATGCGACCATTTTGTGTGCCTCCAGGTTGACGGTTGCGGTATCGGCGTCTTTCCGGTTCCCTCCACTCATCTATTCGAGGTCTTACGCCTCAGGTCATCGTCCTGGAAGGGGCGCCCCACACAGTTACATGAGCTCGAAGGTCAGAGGCATTACCGGGGTCGCCACCTACATGATGGGGAGTTCTGGAATAGTCAGCCCCTTGTTAAGTCACGCAACAACTCCTTGTTCTTCCGGTCTCTTCATTATCCAGTAGTACTTCTTGCGGTAAACCCCTTGTTCGGGTACGACGTTGAGTTTGCTTGGATCGAAGTCCTCCCCTTTACGCCACATGGCAAAAAGGATCCGAGCCAAACGGTGGGCGGTGATGATGACTGTCTTTTTGTACCCCTGCTTGGGACAAAACCTCACCCAGTGGGGGTTGAGGGGGTGTCGCTTGCTGGCGGCGTGCTGTGCCGCTTCGCATAGCATGGCCCGCAGCTCCCCCGAGCCACGTTTGGTGATGTGCCCGTGCCGCTGCATATTGCCGGTGTCGTAGGTGGAGGGAACCAGACCGATGTAACTGGCCACCCGAGAGCTGTCCGGGAATCGCTCCGGGGTGGCGAGGACGGCAACGTATGTCGCTGCGGTGATGATCCCTACACCCGGGACGGTCTGCAGCCGCCTCACCGTCTCCTGGAAGGGTTTCAACGCCTCCCGAAGCTGCTTCTCCAGGAGAACGACCTTCTCTTGGGCCAGCCGCCAGAGGTCCGCGTGCATCGCCAGGTGGTCTCGCAGCCCCTCCACAGCCGGGCGTCCCACCAGCGTCTCCCAGGCCCCGACACTGGTGAGGCTGGCCGCTTCGCGCCCCAACCCCAGCGACCGCAGAAGCCACTTGGCAGCGTTGATCTGCCTGGTGCATATCTTCACGAAGTGGCGACGCCTCGAGAGAATCTGCCGCAAGCGAAGCACCCGTGCATCCGGGACGTAGACGATGGTGGTGTAAATGCCTCGCCGTATCCCGTCGCAGATCTCAAAAGCGTCCCGCCTATCGGACTTTTGACCTATCCGCCGAGCCTTTTGTCTCACCTCTCTGGCATCGATCATCACAGGCTCCATCTCCAGACCGGAAAGGAGACGAGAAACCCACATCGCCTGGGTTCCCGTCTCCAGTCCGATCTTCGTCCCTTTCGGGGTCTCCAGCGTTTCCACCAGCTCGCAGAAGCCCTCCGCCGACGTGGCGACCTTCCCTTGTGCCGTCATCTTACCCGACTCATCGCGGGCTACGTACACTGTTTCCTTGCCGTGAACGTCAAGTTCAATGTAGAGTGCCATGGGGTGGTACTCCTTTCTTTGGTTCGGGGCGCACCTGCGACCCCGTTGGTTTGGTCACCCGTCCTGGTTTTGGTGTCTGGACGGCTTTACCACATACCGCTGCTGGAGACCACCCCGCTTTCATAGATGAGGCATTACTGGCTCTCGCGGGCTGGTCTTTCCTCAAAAGGCTGATATGTGTTATGCTTGCTCCAAAACGTGGTGGGTGAGGAAACGATTGAACTTCTTCGGCACTCCCTCGGAGGTTCACCTCACGCCAGGACTTGCTGGTCAAAAGGGGCGAAAGCCCGATAGTTCCAATCAACTGAGGAGGCTTGTCATGAGGATCCACCTGCAGAAGTTCAGCCTCTGGCTGATCGTAGTTGTCGCCTTCGCCGCGATGTTTGCGTGCAAGGTCGGCGCCGCTGAAGCACGTTCCCGTCTCACTGCCGTGCCCTTGACGGATGTAAAACTGACAGACCGATTTTGGGCGCCTCGCATCGAAATCAACCGCGCTGTAACGGTGCCTCACTGTTTACAGCAGTGTGAGATTACTGGCCGCATACCGAACTTCGCTGTGGCTGCGGGGCTGGTCAAGGGCAAGTTCGAGGGCATCTATTTCAACGACTCCGATGTCTATAAGGTCATGGAAGGCACCGCTCACGCCCTTGCTCTCCATCCCGACCGAGAGCTGGACGCACGTCTTGACGAGTTGATCGCGAAGATCGCTGCCGCTCAACAGGAGGACGGCTACTTGAACACCTACTACACGCTCGTTGAGCCGGACAAGCGCTGGACGAACCTGCACGATCGTCACGAGCTGTATTGCGCGGGGCATCTTTTCGAAGCGGCGGTCGCCCACTATCGCGCGACGGGAAAGCGCAGTTTGCTCGACGTTGCCACACGTTTCGCCGACCACATTGCCGGCATCTTCGGCGAGGGCCGACGGGTGGGCGTCCCGGGGCACGAGGAGATCGAACTGGGCCTCGTGAAGCTCTTCGAGGCGACCGGCAAAAGGCGCTATTTTGACCTCGCGAAGTTCTTCATTGATAAGCGAGGGTATAGTAATCGGCAATATTCTCAGGACCACATTCCGGTTAGAGAGCAAAGCGAAATCGTCGGACATGCCGTACGCGCCATGTACTTGTACTGCGGCGCGGCGGACGTAGCGGCGAGGACAGGGGATAAGGCCCTGATTGGGGCGATGGACCGCATCTGGCGCGACGTCGCTCAGCGAAAGATGTACATTACCGGTGGCATCGGTCCCTCAGCGCACAACGAGGGCTTCACTGTACCCTACGACTTACCCAACGATAGCGCCTACGCCGAGACGTGCGCCGCCATCGGTCTGGCGCTGTGGAATCAGCGTTTAGTCTTGCTCCACGGGGATGCCAAGTACGCTGATATCCTGGAGCGAGCGCTGTATAACGGTGTGCTTTCGGGCGTGTCGCTGGACGGTTCAAAGTTCTTCTATGTCAACCCCCTGGCGAGCCGGGGCCAACATCGTCGCCGGGCGTGGTACGGGTGCGCGTGCTGCCCGACGAACGTGGTCCGCATCATCCCGCAGGTGGGAAGCTATTTGTACGCCGCGTCGCCGGATGGCGTGTGGGTCAATCTTTACGCAGCCAGCCGGGCCAA
Source organism: bacterium (assembly GCA_013203085.1). GTDB lineage: Bacteria > Auribacterota > JABMQX01 > JABMQX01 > JABMQX01 > JABMQX01. The sequence continues at coordinate 3,778 of JABMQX010000400.1, forward strand.
GGTGGCGCTGGACGGGCGCCAGCTCGAACTGCTCCAGGAAACCGATTACCCGTGGTCAGGCGCCGTGAAGCTGACGGTCAACCCCGCGAGGTCAATGGTCTTCGATGTGAATCTTCGCATCCCGGGATGGTGCAAGGGCGCGACGGCGAAGCTCAACGGCCAGGCGATTGACGCCACGCCCGGGGAAAACGGCTACGTTCGGATCAACCGCCAGTGGCGTCGGGGCGACACGGTCTTGCTGGACCTGCCGATGCCGATCATGCGTATCGCGGCAAATCCGAAAGTGGCGGCAGATGTTGGGCGTGTGGCTCTACAACGCGGTCCGATCGTCTATTGCTTAGAGGCTATAGATAACGGCGGCTCGGTTCGCGATATCGCTTTGCCGCGAGAAGCGAAACTGGAGGCTGGCTTCGGGCCGGAGCTGCTCGGGGGCGTGACCGTCCTGAGAGGCAAGGCCTTGCGCCGCAAGCCGGTCGAATGGTCCGATCTTCTTTACCAGTCCCTGCCCTCGGACGAGGAGATTTCCATCGTCGCGGTGCCTTACTATGCGTGGAACAATCGGGAGCCGGGGGAGATGGTCGTCTGGCTGCCGGAGTCGCCCTCGCTGGCTGAATGCAAGCTTCTGCCGACCATCGCTTCCGAAGGTAAGCCGGCAGCGTCCCACGTGCGCGGTGGTCTTCGCGCCATCAACGATGGGCTCTCGCCGACGAGTTCGGATGATCACTCCATCCCTCGTTTCACGTGGTGGGACCACAAAGGCACCAGTGAATGGGTGAGCTTGACTTTCAAAGAGCCGCATCGCATCTCGTGCGTCGAGGTGTACTGGTTCGATGATACGGGGCGTGGCGGCTGCCGCGTACCGAAGTCGTGGGAAGTGCAATGGCAGGACGGACAGGCATGGCGTCCTGTCTCAGGTCCCTCTCGCTACGGCACGGCGAAGAACACGTTCAACTGGGTGAGCTTCGACCGGGTGGAAACACAGAGCATCCGCGTGGTGGTTCAGCTTCAGGAGGGCATGTCCAGCGGAATATTGGAGTGGCGACTGCCGAAATAAACGGCTGCGATAGCCTCCTTCCAAGCATACGGAACGGCAGATGGCCGGCAGTGAAAGTTTCGATAAATGAAAAGAGCCGGTCTATCCTGGTGCAAAATGCGTGCGATGGATTTCCTTTCCCAACCAAACGTAGCAAGAATGTACTGAAGGATTGAGTTGTTTCTGTGAACTGGGAACCTGGAGGACAAGTGCCATGCAGCAACTCCGATCAATCGTCTTGTTAGCCGCTGCGGTGAGCTTAGCAGCCGGAACGGCCCCTGCAAATGGTTCAGAGATTACGTTCAACACCAAGCCCACTATTCTCTTTGCGGAAAAGAACGGAGAGCTTCGGCAGTTGATCGAGCTTGAAGTGAATTTCGACTCAAGGGAATGCGCCGGGAACGAACCCTGTAAAAGAAATGACACCACGGCAGGAAACCATACTTGCATTGATGGCAATCATCCTGCAGGGGAGAACTTCACGGCGACCCATTGGGATGTGTTCTGCGAGGAACCGGGGCGCATCCGGCTCAAGCTCTATCGCCGGGAGGGGAACGAATTCGTGTTGGTGGCCGAATCGGAGCAGGTGGAAATGCCTTCCGCGGGGAAGCACACATTCTCTTTGAAAAAGCCAATCCAAGTGCAGAAGGGCGATCTTGTTGGCTTCTACCTCTGGCCGGAGGCGGTGCTGGCTGAAGGGAGAGGTGGCACCCTCTTCCACCGGACGGCACACTTCCGCGCCGAGCGTTCGCCTGTCTCCGAATGGGCGCGAGGGGCGGCGACTTGCTCCATCCGGCTGTACAGCGAATCCTTCGCAAAGGAATGGGAGGAATATCGTACTGGCATTCGCAATGCTTCCGTCGAGCTGAGCTCGGCAGATGGTCTCCGGAAAGTGGCCACCTCCCGTCTCGACAGTCTGGGTGAACCAGCGCTCCTCGACGTTCCGGCGGTCGAGAAACCGACGGCGTTTGAATTGACCCTTTCCATCGGTGGCGAACGCATTCGGCAACGTGTGGAAGTGAAACCCGAGAAGAAATGGCGGGTTTATCTCGTCGAGGCGATCCACGTGGACATCGGCTATACAGGGCTTCAGACGGATGTGGCTACTCTGCTCTGCGACAACATTGACAAGCACATGGCATTTCTGGCCTCAACTGCGGACAGGCCGGAAGGATCGCGCCCGAAATGGAACTTCGAGGCAGCATGGCAAATAGAGCAATACGCCAAGCATCGTCCCGCAGAGAAGGTCAACGAACTGATGAAATGGGTTCGTTCCGGGCGGTGTACTTTGCAGGCCTTCTACGTAAACGAGCTGACCGGCCTGTGCACGGCTGAGGAGCTGGTCAGATTGCTTTACCCCGCACGAGCATTGGAGCGCGAGCATAACGTTTCGGTCACCAGCGCTATGGTCACCGATGCTCCGACACACACGTGGTTTCTGCCGACGGTGCTGGCCTCCGCTGGGATCAAATACCTTTCGGTCGGCCAAAATGGGGGCGTGCCCGATAGACGACCGAAGTCAAACCCGTTCTACTGGGTCGGACCGGACGGCAGCGAAGTGCTTGTGGCGCATTCTCTGGGCTACGCGAGGTGCGCCGGGGTTGTGAACAACCCGGCGGCACTGCGCAACCGTATCAACGAGATTGTGGGGCTGGATTCCCCATACGACGCTGTCCTCCTTCATGGCATGTACAGCGACAACCATCCCCTGATGAAAAAAGGGCATAGCGATTATCATGAGAAGCTTCTGGACTGGAATCGGCGATACGCTTATCCGAAGCTGATCTGCGCTTCGGCGGACGAGTATTTCCAGTATATGGAGTCCAAATATGGCGACCGTATCCCTCATCTTCGCGGCGATTGGGGAGCTGATTGGGAGGACGGCGCCGCCTCATCATCCGCGGAGACCGCTCTCAACCGTGAAACACACGAGTTGTTGGATGTCGCCGAACGCCTGGCGACGATCTGCTCCATTCTCGACCCAGAGTATTCTTATCCGGCGAAGGATGTTGACCAAGCTTATCGGCACATGCTCCTGTACGACGAACACACCTGGGGCGCGTGGTGCAGCGTGAGCCAGCCCGAAAGCGACCAGACGCTGAAGCAGTGGAA
>JABMQX010000401.1 GCA_013203085.1 bacterium
CAAAAGTCACAGTCATTTCATATGGAGACCCTCTTTGAATTTGGAAGCAATCCGTTAGAACACGTACACGTACTGCGTCTATAGTCTGTACCGTTGTTCAGGTTATCTTTCGTTAGTCCACGATCTTGCACTTCATCCATTAAATCGCCCGACTGAAGCAGATCGAGCACCTTCGGGATTAAATGTGGCGGCTCTCACGGAAGTGACAAAAAACTCCAGAGCGGACGGCAGTGGCCAAGACTCGTCAGAGAGTCGATCTCAGAGGCTCCGACTTTCTGCGACTTGCCGATTCCCCAACAGGTTCTTAGAGCCGTTTACGAGCCAAGGTTGACGGGATAGCGCCGCCAGGGAACGGCCCCTGCTCGGATGATGTGATCACGCAGAGCAGCAGAAAGCTGCCCATAGACCCTGCCCTCGCTGTCCAAAGAATGTTTCTCCTGGGCATCGGCATTGAGATCATAGAGCCGCATGGGTTCGAACGGAGTGTTTTGCAGCAGCTTCCACTTACCGTACCTCGCTGCGTAGTAGGCGCGACCACCGTATCTGCCGCCTTCCCGCCGAACCCAGAACAGAAAACGCTTCTCCATGGGCTGCTGTTCGCCAAGCAGAGTAGGCAAGATGCTCAATCCGTCAATTTCGTGATCAAAACTAACCCCAGCGACTGAGCAAAGAGTCGGAAACAGGTCCATGGTCAGTGCCACGCGATCACTTCTTGAGCCAGACGTGATCCTTCCTGGCCACACGGCGCACATCGGCACGCGTATCCCTCCCTCATACATATCCTGCTTGCCGCCTCTCAAGGGGCCGTTGTTAGCCCCGACATTGATCTGGCCCCCGTTATCGGAGGTGAACACGATCAAGGTGTTATTGATTATGTTAGCGTCATTCAGCGCGGTAATGACTTTCCCGATGCCGTGATCCAGGTGTTCGATCAGCGAGACAAGTTTGGCTCGTTTTTCCCCGATGCCCTTCTCGCGTTCCTTGACCCGCTCAAGCCAGTCTGTCGGAGGCTGAATCGGTGTGTGCGGCGCGTTATAGGCCAGGTAGAGGAAAAAGGGCTGCTTTGACTTGGCACGTTCTCGAATGTAGTCAATTGCCCATTGTGTAAACAGATCGGTAGCATGACCTTTTGGGTGGATCTCTTGTTCCTCCAGCCGCATGTAGTTGATACCATGGCGACGGTGAGTGTAGTAGTCGTCCATCATATCCCCAAGAAACCCATGGAAGTGGTCGAATCCACGCTCATTGGGAGTGTTGGGTGTGGCCAACCCAAGATGCCATTTACCGATGATCGCCGTGTGATAACCAGCTCGCCTGAGCAACAGTGGTAGCAGGACGGCATGAGGAGATAAGAAACCGAAATTTGACCTCGGGTGGGTACGGATTACGCCCGGCACGCCGACAAGGTCTGGATACCGGCCAGTCAACAGGGATGCCCGTGTCGGTGAGCAAACCGGACAGTTTGCGTAGAAGTTGTCGAAGCGCGTGCCCGACTCGAGGAGGCTGTCAATGTTGGGTGTCTTCAGGTCTGGGGCGCCATGGCCCGACAGGTCGCCATGACCAAGGTCGTCGGTTAGAATGACGACGATGTTTGGCGGCCTCTGCCCAACGGAGGTGACTCCATACAGTTGCAGGCGCGGGATCACTAAACCGGCGGAGCCAACAGTGGTCAGTTTAATGAAGTCTCTTCTGCTCAGCAAAACGCCGTCTGTCTTCGACTCCGTCGCTCCATTCCCAGTGCTCATCTTGCCTTTTCCTTTCCTGCGGTTCTCGCAACGAGGTTCTGGGGCCCTCGGACATGCTGTGGTGTGACAGAAACCGCATCTTGGGATTCCACGCACATCGATTGAACTAAGGGGACAAGACCATGTATCGCGGGAATCACCCGGATGGCGCGCTGAAGAAGTGAGGTCCGTCTGCCCCAGATAAGTCACTTACTCTGTATCTATCGCCCTGCCCTGGAAGATCAAAAACAGGAATGCAGGGGAAAGCCGGGCGCACCGGCACCATGGGATTGGCGCTCCGGGAATCCGGTTTGATGGAGCCGAATAGACTCTCGTCCTAACGCCCCAGGCTATTTCAATCCCACACCTGGAACCTGGCCCCGGGTTCTGAGGCCCGGCGTTCAGATGATACCAAAGCAACCCACCTGTGGGGAAGCAAGTCTTTCAGGCAACGCCAACGCACGTGGTCCCCTTCACGAAAACGACAGATAGCCTGTGGACTGTGAACGAAATGAGAAAAACGGCATTATGCGGCGCCTGTATTCGAAAAGTGCGAGGGAGCCGGTCCGAGCCAGAGGCCAGGCGGTAAGTTACAGGATTGTGGCGGAGTACTATGCCGGATGTGGCTTGTCTCTCGTGAAGCCTGCGACCGGATGGGGATTACGCCTTCGGCGCTCGGACAGAGGGGGAAGATGTGGTTTCAGTCGAGAGGCCCCCCCCAGATTCTAACTCAAAACCTGGCCCAGTTTTCGGGGGCAAGGTCAAACCTATCGTGTGACACCTTCGACTGATTGACGAAAATGATGACTTTCGATTGCTTGCTTTCCTGTGATTTTCAGCGAAATCTTGTGGTCTACGGACCGTATTCGACCGGGCCGGGCCGCACAACTACGGGTGCGTTTTTGATCTGAGGCCGAATAGACAGCCACTCCACCCCCTGAAACTCCGGATCCTCAATCTCCCTCACCTCCTCATCCCCCCGGTAGGGACACATTGCATCGACCCACGCAATCAGTCTCCGGCGGCTAACCTCATCGACCTTTACGTCATAGTGTTTTCCGCTCGATGCAATGTCAACCAGACGGCTCTTGTACGACAACTTCGTCATTGGCTCCGGCGTTACATACGCAGCCGGATCACGCTGATCGCACGCCTCAACCAGTATGGTATCAGCAATCCCGAATCCGGGCGGCGGATTCTCCGGTGGTTTGTACGCCGCACCCCAGCTCGGCCGACCGATTAAATGAACATAAGGCTCATCAAACATCAGAAATCCAGGCCGCAAAGTCAGGTCCAGCTTCTCTTTCGCCTCGCCCTGACCCTGGTGGCACTTTCCGCAGTATCTGTCCAGCGCCGGCTGGACAAATCTCGCGTAGCTTATCGACTCGTCGCCCCACGGCGGAGGGGTTATCTCAGAAGGCTCACGTCTCAGCGACCGGGCAACATCCTTGGCCGTCGGCGCGACGTTGTGCATCGCATGACATCCCACACAGCCCCTGACCTCACCGGGCATTACGCCGGTAACGGATCGCATGGTCTGAAGTGCACGATGATTCTCGTCCAGCAATTGAAAGTAAAGCCCTCTGCCCGAAGGAGCCTTGAATGAAAGCGAGCCGTCTTCCTCAATGGGTACCGTGCCAAGGATGCGTTTGACACCCTCAGAAGACACCATCGAGACTACCGGTCCGGTCGATGCGTAAGGCCGTTTGTACCAGTAGCTGTATGTCTTGGCGTCCATCGATAGGATACGAAGAAACTTCGCCTTGCCTCTAAGCTGGTCCCCGGCATTGTGATAGACATTGTTGCTGTAAATGACTCCCGGCTCAGGATCGAGACGCTGAGCCATCGTAGGCCATTCAACAGCGTCAGCAATCACCGGAGGCCTCGGCCGAGGCTTGAGAGGGAGAGCGTGCAGGATGTTGTGCGTTCCTTCGCAAATCAGCTCCTTGTTGCCCTCGACATCCATCAGATACAGCACAAATTTGCCGTTCTTGTTGGCCGACACCATAAACAGGTCTTCACTCAGCGGATACGGTGTCTGGTAGGCATGGTACACCCCGCTACGGTGGTAGTCCCGCGATTCCACCGGGTCCACCGGACCGTTGCCCGATTCGGGCCACTGCAATTCCGCCGTCACCTTTGTAAGGCCGCCGGGAAAGTTGAGGCCTTTTCGTGTGTCAACGATTCCTATACTTCCTGCAAACCAGTCGTGGTGAGCGGAACCGGTGAACATGACCCTGTTACTGCCCGGTATCTGCCTGGCATCCTTCAGCAGGTCCGGCCATACACTCTGATTGCCCCAGAAGGTAGCTGCTCGCGTGCCGTCGGGATTCATCGTCCACAGCGACTGAACGCGCCACAGCGGTTTGTCGGTATACTCCCAGCGTGTATAGATCACCCGGCCGTCGTTAAGCAGTGCCGGCAGATAGTCGGGCTCGATGTTGCGGGAAATGATATACATGCCCGTGCCGTCAAGGCTGCACCGTGTTATGGAAAACGAGTTTGTCGGAGGCATACAGCGGACATAGTTGTGGCCACGCGTGCTGGCGAAGATGATATGCTCGTCATCCGGTAGATAGATCGGGTCGACGTCGTCATAGATGCCCTCGGTTATCTGACGCAATCCCGTTCCGTCCACATTGATCTCGTATAAATGAAATTCCTTCTCGTTGGCCGGATGAAATGAGAACAGCACCCGCTTTGCGTCGAACGACAGATCGGGCCTCCAGAACGTGCCGTGGAGCGGCTCCTGTGGCATCAGTTTCGTCACGTGCGCTCCCGGCGACAGGCCCTCCAGAATCATCAACCGCCCGCCGGGCACCGCCATGTACCCAAGTCTGTGACGTGTCTGATGCACCGACTCAGACCCGGCCGGCCAGGGCACATCGATGAACAAGACGCTTTCAAAATCAATTGCCGGGTCGCTGAACATGACTCGCCGTTTGATCCGGCGAACCGCAAAATACAACTGTTCGTCGGCGCCCGCGGTCACCTTCGCCTCCAGAGCGTCGAGCTCCGCCAGTTCTTTTGAAAGATCAACTTTCGCCGTGCGATTCCGCCTGATCCTCGCGGCGGCTTCTCTCGCCCAGGCTATTTCCCTCTTAATACTCTCGGGTGTCACCGCTCCGTCGGCCTGGTGCAGCCAGTCTCGCCGCAACATCTCCTCCGCCTCCCCCGCCGAATAGTCACGTGTCTCAGGCGTATACGGCGCAACATACGGCGCCACCGCTTCATACTGCACCGGCCGGTAAACCACCCGCCTGCCTGCTTCGTGCATGAGGTCGATCCAACCCGCCTCGCATGTCCCCTCCTCGCCCCTCTCCTTCAACTGCTCGAACTGCTCCTCCAGCTCCTCAATCTCTATCCATTTCTTCCGCTCCGCCTCACTTACTTTCGCCCACTGCTGCTCCGTAAGCGGCTTGTACTCCGTCAGCAGTCCAATCAGCCGGTCCGCTTGTCTCAGATTCCACGAATTATCCGTTGCCGTAAGGTACTTGTAAGGCTGGCTCTTTGTTATCCTGGAAAACTCGACGCACGCATCGCCGAATCTCACTGCGAGCTTTGCCTGAATCACCCTGACCAGAACATCGGGCACTTCCCCCTTCTTTTCCAACACGTTCCTCCGCAATGCTGCCATAGCCTCCGCAAACGTTGCCTCTTCTTCATATAGATCCCTTATGTGCTCTCGATACCCTTCAACTGCAGAAAGCCCCTCCTCGTACAGTTTGGCGATCTCAGCACCTCCCAGCGCAACATTGAATATCCGCAGATCATCTATTGCCCCTTGAAAGAACTCTCCCTGTCCCCCCAACGATCCGATAAACGCATCGGCACCTCCACCCGAAACGATCCGACCCGGTCGTTCGAGCGAGCCGATCTCCAGGCCGTCCAGATAGACTCTCATCCTCCTGCCGTCAAAAGTGCCCGCCACATAGTGCCATTGAGAGTCCGTCAGCGCCGCCGGATCAACCTGAGCGTCCAACTCTCCATAGCCCGCACCCTCAATGTGCAGTCCCAGCGACAAGATCCTGCCGCTGCCTTGAAACGAGAACAGAATCCGCCTGTCCCCGTCTTCCTTTCGGAATATCTCTCTATAATTGGAAAGCTCTTTCGGCCTCACCCATGCCGAAATCGTAAACGCTGGCAGATCGCTGAACACCTCGTTGGTCCTAATGCGGATTATCGGCTGCCCCTCAAGCTGCACTGCCCCTCCCAGAATGCCCTTCCCTATCGATGCACCCCCTTCGAGGCGTGCGTCGAGCCCGCCCTCCGCGGAATCCGTGAATACCCCTCCCACAAGCTCATCGAACATCCAATGCCCTATTAGTTCCCGGGAATTGCTCTTGTCGGCCTTCTCGCCGGCGGCAAACGCACTGCCGCCCAGAACAAGACACATGTATGCGAGTAGGGATAACGAGATATTTGCCTTCATTGATCAGAGTCCTGCTTTGTCACGGGTATAGGATGCGAACCACTGTATCTCATATGGGTAGCAAGGTGCCTCGATTCATGCAAGCTCCGTACGCTGGGGATTTTCTCGTGCCGGCCACGTACGGGCCTGGAAAGCTATGGTATCCACTTGAAATCAAGAATTCAAGACCGATCCGAGACGCAGTCTCAGGCACTTGGTGGACCCAAGAATGGATCAACGGCCTTCCTCGTCCGCCAAATTACTCGCACCTTCCTCCTACTCCACACAGCGAGGACCACAGCTCCGGGATCGGCTTCCCTCACGGTTTCCTTTTTTGTTTCGCCCTCCACTGGTAAAGGTGCGCGATGCGCCACTATTCACGTGTATAGGGGAAGATCGCACGCTTCTTCTCGATAACGGCGCCTGAATTCGAAAAGTGGGGGGCAGTCCATCCAAGATAGGGATCAGCGGGATAGGTTCCGCGGCTGTGGTCGAGTTTAGTG
>JABMQX010000402.1 GCA_013203085.1 bacterium
ACCTGCGTCGGCGTGGGCATGGTTCCAGGTGAAGCCGGATTTCACCGCAAGCATGGTCGCATCATCTTCCCAGGAGGAACGGAGGATCGCCCACCCAATAGCGGGATAGATGACCGATCTTGGCAGGTCCACAGATTCGGCCGCTTTACGATCGGCGTGATAATAGAGAACGCCCAGCGGTGTAGAGAGCCCTGGGTCAGTGCGCTCAAGATACCATTGGAGCTTCCCATCCCCGTAACCGTTCGTCAGAAGCAACCTTACCGTCCCCGCAGCATTTCCGTGCAAGTTGTGGTCTCCGAAGTTCACCGTTAGAAGTGCCGACGTCGTCGGATAGCAGGTGTGCAGAAAGAAATCGCCTGCCTTCTCGAGAAGCGGAATCGCCGGTGGCGGGGAGTTGGGGAACGTATTAGAGTAGGCGAGACGGAAAATGAGATATTCCGACAAGGCGTAATTGGCGTAGCCGACGCTCTCGTAAAAGGCACCCCCGCCATCGAAATTAGGGCTTTTGTTCTGCAGAACGTTGCCTTGATACGAGAACCACAGCGGGAAACCGCGGGACACTCGTTCCACCCACTTCTCCGCTCGCGGGTCGTCTCCCAACAGAGAGAGAGCCGCCACGCCTGCCTCCGCCACGCATACACTCCACCAGTTATGCCCCATAGAATCCAGGGCGTGAATTCGCTTCTCCGGCAGAATCCAATCGTTCAGCGTCGGAAGTATTCCCAGCCGGACCATCCCCTCAGCGATCCTCTCTCGGTCTTCCGGCGAGAGGTAATCATGAATGCAATCGTACCCGACTCCGAATCCGTAACAGAACCGCGCCGTGTTGAGTTCCGAGTGCCAGGGGGGGTCTCGTCTCGCGAGGCCCTCACCGCCCCACCGGTTGTATCCGCTGTAGTAAAGGAGAGCCTGCCGGAGCTTTTCGGCGTAGCGCTTTTCGCCCGTCACCTGATAGACCAGACCGAGGGTTTGCCCCATATCGCTCACCTGGGAACTGGGCCTCCCGTAGTTCCCGTGCTGCCCTTTCCCACTTTCGGCATATTCTTTCGAGACAAAGTCCGCGCCCAGCAAACGCTCCGCCCGCTGCCGCAACTTCAGCCACCCCTCCCTTACAGCCTTTTCCTCCTCAATCTGCTGGCGGAGTCGCTCAATCCTCTCTGTATCGAAGAACAACCGCGGACGCGAGATTCTCCATCCCTCGGCAGTTCCCTCACCCACAATCGTGACACATAGCAAACTTGCAACGAACACAGTCAACCTACGCATAGCACCCATTAGCAACCCTCCTCCTACCGAACACTGTGGGCCTTTGCCGAAAGCCTTCAGCTCTCAAGTCTCTTTTTCTCTTGCTCGGCTCCTTCGCCCTCCCGCGGCGAGGCAAGACTTTTCGTCTGCCGCCTTGTATGCGCCCTTAGATGACATGCCCCGCCATTCTCTCCAAAGAGTTCCTTACGCGGCCTCGCACCTCGTCCCACGACAACAAGGCAATATGTCTTAGGTCAATCTCGCGTTGCCACTCTCTGATGACTTCGTGCCCTAAGAAGTATCCGCATTGGCGGCGGCCCCGGATGCTGTACCAGGAGCCGAAGAATTCCCTGGCCTGCTTTCCTTGACCCACCGTTGTCAGGAACTTCGCGGCGAGCCACGCCCTGTTTTCGTTGCACCACTCCAGCCAGTTCTCTTGTCCGTGCCCTTCATGCCACATGTTGCTGCCCATGATTATGTGCTCGCACCGTTTGGCGAAACCCTCCTCGTAGAGCTGATAGAAAGGCCCTTCGTCGGGCGTCAAGCCGCTGATAGATCGCCGCTGCTGGTGGAGGAGGTGGCCGAGCTCATGGGCGGTGAGCGCGGCGAGTGTCTCTTGTTGGGACCAGCCACACTCAGCGACGTTTTCCAGGCCGAACAGACAGGCAGGGACTCCCCCAAAACACGTTGCCCATCCCGCGCCACAACCAATTCCCACGTAAAGCACGAAGACGACATCGAAGTCCAGCGCCACGGTTTCCTGCGCTCTTTGGTACGTAGGTTCGAGACAGGACAATAGCCCCTCCCTTGCCTCGACCTTCAAAGGCAGCCGCTCTTGCAGGAACGGGAAGACCCGTTTTTTTGCCACCGCTCGCCAATCCACCCCTTGCTCAGCATAATTCTTTTGCTGCTTTGCCAGGAGCTCGGGCCACTGCGACATATAATCAGTGAGCCAGAGTTCTATCTGTGTCTCGAGTGGCTCGTTCCGGGCCTTCTCCCAGAACTTGATGAAAGCGGGGAACGTGTCAATGATTTCGCATCGAGGCATGGTTTCGCCTCAACCGGTCATGTTGTCCGAGCTTCCAAGTGTATCTGAGGTCGCCGAAGCCGCTTTCGCAAGAGCAGTGCGGAAGAGGACCACTGTTACAGGCGGGCGCAGTGTTCCTCGGTGTCCGGCATTACCGGACGGAGGGCTTCCGGGCGCCAATGACCGCCTCACCGAGCTCTTGCCAGTGTATCTCAACCTCCTCAAAGCCGCACCGCTCCAATTGGCCGATGTGAAACCGCTTCGGCTGTCCGTCCTCAGTTCCTTCCCAAAAGGCTGCTTCGTTCCGCAACGCCAGTAAATCGAGTCGGTTTAACTCGCGCCCCAGATCCTCCCAGAAGCCGTTCCAGTCGTCAGCTCCTGTTTTGCGAAAAGCTTTCTGGTGCTTCTCCTGCAGAATTTTCCGGTAGAGGGCCTGGGTCCGCGGGTTGTCACTTGCGATGTGGTCGGAGTTCATGAACCAGCCGCCGGGCTTCAGCGCGCCATAAATGCGCCCGTACGTTTCGGCCAGGTGTTCCGCGTTCAGCCAGTGGAGCGCGGTGGCGGAAAGGACCAGATCGAAAACTTCCTCATAGCCCTTCCACCAGCCGCCTTCACGGATGTCAGCGAGCAGAAACTGAATGCGGTCGGTCGTCCCTTTGGCCACCTGCTGTCCTATTGCGACCAGAACCGGATCAAAGTCCACGGCGACGATGAGGCCATTTGCATGGCGCCGTAGCGCCAAGAACGCTAATGAACCCGGGCCACAGCCCAGATCAAGAATCCACAGTTTGTCCTCGCGTGGCAAGCCGGGCAATTCAAGCATGAGAGCGAAGCGATACAGCCGCTGCGGAATGTAGCAATTTTGCATCGCCTCCCACCGTTCGAACCAGAGATGCCAATCCAGGTCAAAATCAGGCAGCGTCATGAGCCGCGGGTCCCTTTTCCTGCTCTGATCTCTTGGGCGTGGTCCCACCCAATATCGCGCAGTTTCTGAATTTCCCAAGTCGTTCCTGCAAACCACTCGCCTTCTCGGCAGCCTTCAGTCTATATCTGTGCTTCTTCATTGACAAGGACAGTTTCAGCCTCTGGCCGGGCAGGCGCGCCATCGGAAAACCGATTGGCAGCCGCCCACTTCCGCAGTAAGGTGTCAAAATCGCGTGCGAAAGCTCTGCAGGGCTTAGAAAACCCACCCCATGCCATTTTCCCTTCCGATTGTTCTTGGCGAAGGCACAGGAAAGATACTATAAAGGATTGAAACGGTCTGCGAAACCCGCTTGTGAACTTTCCGGTGATAGCACGGTGAAAATAGTCGTTGCCTCCGATTCGTTTAAGGGAAGCCTGAGCGCCGCGCAGGTGGCTGCCGCCATCGCAGAAAGCATCCGCAGCCTTCATCCTCAATGGGAAACGGTGCAGGCGCCCGTTGCTGACGGCGGTGAGGGGACCGTGGATGCTGTGCTCACCGCTATGCCAGGCCGGCGTATTTCAGTGACCGTCAAATCGCCGCTGTTGACAGATGTGGCCGCGGAGTTCGCGGTTCTTCACGACGGCAGAACAGCCGTCATCGAGATGGCTCAGGCTTCCGGTCTGACACTCGTCCCTGAAAGCCAGCGAAATCCGTTGCTGACGACAACCTTCGGCACAGGGCAGTTGGTCATGCGGGCGATCGAAGAAGGGTGCACGCGTATCTTCATCGGGATAGGGGGAAGCGCGACTGTGGACGGCGGAGGGGGAATGGCAACCGCCCTCGGAGTTAGGCTCCTCGACGCCGAGGGAAAGGAAATCCCCTTCGGCGGGGGGAACCTCAGCCACCTCCAAAAGATTGATTTGTCGGGAAGGATTGACATTTCCGGCGTTAGAGTAACTGCCCTGTCGGATGTGACCAATCCGCTCCTGGGCGAGAATGGCGCGGCCAGGGTTTTCGCACCTCAAAAAGGCGCTACACCTGAAATGGTTGAACTTCTCGAGCGAAACCTTGCACACCTAGCTCAGGTCATCAAGAGGAACATCGGTGTTGACGTTGCCGAAGTCCCGGGCGCCGGCGCCGCCGGCGGACTTGGCGCGGGCATTCTCGCATTCCTTAACGGAGATATCGAATCCGGAATCGCCGCAATTATTGACCTTGTTGCCCTTCGGGAAAAGATTCGCGGCGCAGACCTCGTCATCACCGGAGAGGGAAAGCTCGATCAACAAACCGCGAGAGGAAAGGCGCCCGTCGGCGTCGCGGAGGTTGCTTCCGAGCTCGGCGTGCCGGCCATCGCCATCTGCGGCAGTTTCGGAGAGGGAGCGGCGGAGGCTGCAGAAGATCACTTCCTTTCAGTCATCAGCCTTGCCGAAATCGCAGAGTCTCCGGACGAGTCCATGTGCCGCCCGAAACAGCTTCTCAAGGAGGCGGTAGCACGTTTCCTCGCCGACAATCCACCGCCCTGGAGAAAAAGCTCGCCCCGCGTCAGATGGTCAGTTCGCCCCTCTGCGTCCTCTGCGGTTCCATCCCGAGCCTGGAGAAGAACTCACCGCAGAGAGCGCGGAGAGCGCAGAGAAAGCCTTGGAGGACTTGAATGATGTCGAAGCCCAGAATCGTCGGAATCATCCCTGCCAGATATGAGTCCGGGCGCCTCCCTGCCAAACTCCTCGCGGACATATGCGGGAAGCCCATGATTCAGCGCACCTACGAAGGCGCAGCAAAAGCCTCCCTCCTTTCCGGCCTGATCGTCGGCGCCGACGATCAAAGGATCATTGATGCCGTCCAGTCGTTCGGCGGAAAAGCTGTCATAACCTCCACCTCCCATCGCTCCGGTACGGAAAGATGCGCCGAGGTGGCCGCGGACCTCGACTGCGACATCATCGTCAACGTCCAGGGCGACGAGCCCCTCATCCAGGCCGAGGTCGTTGACGAAGCGGCAAGACTCCTCATCGAAGACCCACTCCCCGAAATGGCGACCCTCGCCTCCAAGACCGACATCGAGGATGAGCTCTTCGACAGGTCCGTCGTCAAGGTCGTCTTTGATGTCAAAGGGTACGCCCTTTACTTTTCCCGAGCCCCGATTCCCCACTCCAAAACCGGAGTTCTCAAACGGGGCATAGACTACTACCGCCACATCGGCATCTACGCTTATCGCAGAGACTTCCTTCTCCACTACGTCAACCTTCCCCGGTCCGACCTCGAAACCGCTGAAGAGCTGGAACAACTCCGCGCTCTTGACAACGGGTACCAGATCAAGGTAGGTGTTGTTGAGCACTATTCATTGAACGTGGATACTCCGGAGCACCTGGAGAAAGTAAGGAAAATCGTATGGCAAAATTCATCTTCATAACCGGCGGAGTGGTCTCTTCCCTCGGAAAGGGTCTGACCGCGGCCTCGATCGCGAACCTCCTCGAAAACAGAGGGCTCAAGCTCACCCTCCTCAAACTGGACCCCTACCTCAACGTGGACCCCGGCACAATGAGTCCCTATCAGCACGGCGAGGTTTACGTTACCGACGACGGAGCCGAGACAGACCTCGACCTCGGCCATTATGAGAGGTTCACATCCGTCCGCCTCTGTCAACAGAACAACTCCACATCCGGCCAGATTTACGAAGCTATTCTCTCTAAAGAGCGCAAGGGCGAGTTCCTCGGAAAAACCGTCCAGGTCATCCCCCACGTCACAGATGAAATCAAGAGAAGGATAACTTCTCTTGCGGACGACATTGACCTGGTGATTACCGAAGTGGGGGGGACCGTCGGCGATATCGAAGGGTTGCCTTTTCTGGAGGCTGTCCGCCAACTTCGCTTCGACGTCGGCCCGGGCAACAGCATTCACATTCACCTGACCTATGTTCCGTACATTCGCGCCGCCCGCGAGATAAAAACCAAACCTACTCAGCACAGTGTCACCAAGCTTCGAGAGATAGGCATCCAACCCGATATTCTCATCTGCCGTACCGAGAAACACCTCACCGCGGAAATCCGCGCAAAAATCGCCCTGTTCTGCAACGTCGCAATCGAATCTGTTATCGAAGAAACCGACGTCCGGGAGACCATCTACGAACTCCCCATCATGCTCAAGAACGAAGGAGTGGATGACATCATCACGGGCCTCCTTCATCTCGATTGCAGGGAGAGCGACGTTTCGGTCTGGGAGAAAATCGTCCAGACCGTCCGACACCCCAAAAGCGTTGTCACCATTGCGGTTGTCGGCAAGTACATCGAGCACCAGGACGCCTACAAGAGCATTTACGAAGCCATTGACCATTCCGGGATCAGCAACGACTGCAAAGTGAATGTGCTCCGCGTTGATTCCGAGAAGATAGAAAAGAGGGGCCCTGACGACCTTCTTAAACAAGCTCATGGTGTTCTCGTGCCCGGCGGCTTCGGCCAAAGGGGCATCGAAGGGAAAATCGCCGCCATAGGCTATGCCCGCGTAAATCGAATTCCTTTTCTCGGAATCTGCTTGGGGATGCAGTGCGCAGTCATTGAGTTCGCCAAAAACGTCTGTGATCTTCCGAATGCCAACAGCACGGAGTTCGATCCCGAAACTCCCCACCCCGTCATTAGCCTTCTCTCTGAGCAAAGAGAGGTTGTCCACCTCGGCGGAACGATGCGCCTCGGCGCCTACCCTTGCGTTATCAAGCCCGGCACTAAGACATTCGGCGCCTACCAGCAAGACTCCATAAGCGAGCGCCATCGGCACCGTTACGAGATGAACTTCGAATGCCACCAAGTCCTCGAGCAAAACGGCCTCCTTCTCACCGGAACATCTCCGGACGGCAAACTCGCCGAAATCGTCGAACTCGCCGACCACCCCTGGTTCGTCGCCTGCCAGTTTCACCCCGAATTCAAATCGAAGCCGACCGCCGCCCATCCACTCTTCCGCGGACTTGTCAGAGCCGCTATGGAACGGGCTTCCTCGCTCGGCCACGTCCGAGAGAGCAAATGAAAGACGAAACCCCCACTCCGGATCATCCTAAACTGAGGCCTCTTCAGCCCGCTCCGGTGCGCCACCAGGGCCAGAACCTTATCCACATCTCCGATCCCGTTGGCTTCTCCGATAGCAACATCCTCGTAACACCCGACGTTTTCTTCATCATGGCTCTCTGCGACGGAGCTCATTCCCTTTCTGACATCCAGTACGAGTACGCCCGAAGGTTCAGCACGCTCCTTCTTTCCTCACGCCTCAATCAAATCCTGTCGGAGCTCGACCAAAACCTCTTTCTCGACAACGCCAGATTTCGTCGCCACAAGAAAAGAACCGAAGAGGAATTCAAGCGGTCAACCGTTCGCCCGCCATTTCTCGCCGGGCGAGCCTATCCGGCAGACGCCGCCGCCCTCCGAGGACTGATAGATGGCTTCTTCGCGTCCCCAGAAGGTCCCGGCCCCCTATCCGAGACGAGAAGCGAGAAAACCGTTAAGGCCATCATGGCTCCGCATATAGACCTTCGAGCCGGGGGACCATGCTTCGCATGGGCGTATAGTGAGATCGCCGGTTGCTCCCCGCCGGACCTTTTCGTCATCCTCGGCATCGGCCATGCCCCTATGGAAAACCTCTTCGCTGTCACCGCCAAAGATTTCGAGACCCCTCTCGGCATGCTTTCCACCGACAAGCTCTTCGTTGAATCCCTCATCGAGAACTACCCCGGTGACCTCCTTGCCGACGAATTCGCTCACCGCAACGAGCACTCTATCGAGTTCCAGACAATCTTCCTGCGATACATCTTCCCTGCCTGCCCGGCCAGGGAAGATGATATATCCATCGTCCCCATCCTTTGCTCCTCCTTCGACGAGATGATCGCAGCCAACCGCCAGCCTATCGAAGACGCGCGTGTCCAGGACCTTGTTCAGGCGATCAAAGTTGCCGCTGCGAGCCGCAAGCGAAAGGTCTGCTTCATCGCCGGAGTTGACCTCAGCCATATCGGGCAGAAATTCGGCGACCAAGAGACGCTCAGCTACGTCGCCGAAACCCTCCTCGAAAGGGAGGACAGGCAGATGCTCGAGCACGTCGAGAACATGGATGCTGACGGTTTCTTCACTTCCCTGGCGAAAGACAATGACAAGAGGAGAATATGCGGTTTCCCGGCCATCTATGTTCTTCTCAATCTCATCGCCCCAGCGAAAGCCCGCCTCCTCAAATACGACAAGAGCGTCGAGCATGCCACCCAATCAATCGTCTCCTTCGCCAGTATGGTTTTCCGGTGAACCCGACATTCATGCCCCAGTGAAACGGGCATTGACAGCCCATCCGTCAGCCGGTACGTTATTGGAGGTGTGACGTGTATCCGAGGAATTGCACGCTGTTTTCACCGGCCTTGCTTGACTGGAAGAGCTTCGCAATCTGAAGTGCGCCTTAAGCACAGGCAACGCAGCCCACAAGCG
>JABMQX010000403.1 GCA_013203085.1 bacterium
CCTTCAACGAATCCCACAAGCTCGACGTTTCCAATCTGTTTGTCGCGGAGGTATCGGCGGATCGTCGGCTCTTCGGGGCCGGAACCCGCCAACACCAATCTGATACTATCATCGCCTTCCACAGCTTTCACCAACGTGAGGAGGCCTTTGTGCCTCCCGAGCCGGCCGCCGTAAAAGATGTATCCCCTAGAATCGGGCGAAGGTTTCCGATCGAGCGAAACAAAATTGGGCAGGACCCTGATTCGCCTGCCATCTACTCCGAAAGAGATCAGCTTCTCCTTGTAGAACTCGCTCGGGGCGATGTAGAGATCAATGATGTCGTAGATTCCGATCGCCTTGTGAAAATAGGCTTCGAGGCAGTTGAGCGAGCTGAAACCGAGGGAATCCTTGACGCACCGTTGGAGAAGAGCATTGTAATAGCGGCCGCCCCTGCATTTCTCACAAATGCCGTTTGCGGAAAGCATCGTGTAATTCGGACAGACTCGCTTCAGGTCGTGCAGTGTTTGCACAATGGGGATGCCGTGCCTTCTCAGCACGGGAAGGATGGAGGGCGAAATCTGATGGCAGAAGTTGTGGAGGTGCGCGATGTCGGGCTGCTCGTTTTGGAGGAGCGAGTCAATCTTTCGTGCGGCGTCGAAGGAGTAGAGCAGCCGCAAGCTGAACTTGACCTTCTGATGGAGGGGAATATCAGCGCGATTGTAATCAATCTTCTCGACGAAAAAAGGGGACTGCTCACATTGGCGATTTCGAGGGTCTCGGGTGGAGAAGATAGTGACGGAGTGTCCCTTCTCTCTGAGGAGTTTCTCCAACTGGAACAGAAAGGTCTCCGGTCCACCCAGGGGAAAATAGAACTTATTGACAAGCAGAATCTTCAGACTTCGGCGCTCCTTGGCTCATTGATTCCCTTGGTCTTTCCTGTCCGGACTGGCTGTACGGTGGGGGCCGGCGCAGCCGGCGTCATTTCACCAACGAGCCCAAGCAAGGGGGCAGCGACAAGAACCATGGAGTTGCCCGCTCTCACGGGATGAAGGCTTCGCTCTCTCGCTTGGCTCTTTCTCTATCAAGAATTGCATACTTGACGCCGATGGCGGGGAAAAGCCACAGGTAGATGTTTGTCTGAAAGTGTGTCCAGAGTGGGAAAATTCCTCCCACCACGACGTACACGAAAATGATAGCTTGCAAGGCTCGGAAGTAGTCTTTCCAGAAAAGGGAGCGGGCGCTTTTCTCACGCTGCCATGCGAAGAGAAATAGCCTCACGAGGATCATGGCAAACAAAACGAGCCCCACCATTCCGTATTCCATCCATACCACCGCGTAAGAAGCCGAGATGAACGGGTGAATCACTTCGTGGGTGCGGAGCATGGACTCGATCTGGATATACATTCTCGAACCGAATATGTCTCCTGTTGCAGGGACGTATGTGCTGGGGCCGGCGCCGAAAGGAGGGAATTTCGAGTTATCGTGAAGAACCTGAGACATAACGGGAATCACACGCGTTCTCCCCATGATCTGGAAGACGAATTCGTCGGTTCCCAAGTACCTCTCTATTTCAGCATCGGTATTCCTGTAATAGAGCGCCAGGCTCGCCGATAGAAATACGAGGGCTACTGTCGCCCCGATCCAGTACTTCGGATTTTTCATCTTCTCCCTCAGAACGAACAAAAACACAAACGGCGATACAACGATGCCCGACCGGCAGGAGGAGAGAACCAGCAAAAACACAAAGCTCCCAAACAGTATGGCTTTCGGACCATGCCATCGCCGGCGCAAACTCGCCAGGACGATTGCTGAAAGGCAAAGAGCGAATACACCGATAAAGTTCGACGAGCCACCACCCCATGTCCCCTGGACGACATCATGGTTGCCCGCCACGTAAAGGCGGTACTTCGACACGAACTCCAGGATCCCCACAATCGCCTGAAAGAATCCGATCCCCAGCAGGAGATAGATCAACCCTTTCAGATACCTTTCGTCGAGGTCCATGTTGATGATCGCCAGATACAGGATGACCATTTGAAAAATGTATCTTTGGCCGATCAAGCCTTGTTTCAAGCCAACACCGTTGAGCCTGGCCGAGGCGAGCCCTATCATGAAAAGGACAATAAGCATCGCCAGGCCGGGGGCTTTCTCAATCCCCGCTCCTTTGCCCTTTCGCAGCTTGGAGAGGGTCAAGTTGCCCAAAAGGGAAAGGAGCATCACCTCATCAAGCCACTGAAACGATCGTGGGAAAATCGGGTGGCTGACGAGAGAACCGTAATATGTGGTGAAAAGGTATTGGACTTGGGCGAAAAGAATGATGAGGACCACTGCCTGTTTTGGGAAAGGAAATACGCCGACGAACCCTATTACGGCAACCAGAGCGGTCAACCTGACGATGTCTCGATTGGCAATAAAGACGACAAGCAGCAGGAGGGTTACAGTCCCCAGAAGCACTAACCCGACGAGTGTCAGTTTTTGCCTTGCCTCGGGCTCAATGGCAAGCTCAGCCATTCATTTACCCTTTCTACGATCGAGGTTGGCGATGTAATCGAGGAGATTCTCCACCTGCCTCTCCCAGGTGAAATTGTTCAGAGCGATCTGTCTCCCCTGCCTGCCGATCTCCGGTAGGGAATCTTTCCGCTGTGCCACGTTTCGTATAGCCCGGGCGATGTTCGCGGGAGAATTATCGCTGACGTAGAAAGCGCATTCTGCGTCGCCGAGGACAGCTCGGTGGGCCGGTATGTCCGTAAGAAGGACCGGTTTGCCCATCGCCAGGTACTCCAGCAACTTCAAGGGAGAGTTCATATTCAACCACTTTATGTCGGGGTAAGGCAATATTCCCACGTCGCAGGCGCTCAGATAATCAGGGACCTCACCGTAGGGAACGGAATCAATCAGTTTCACGGCATCGCCTACGCCCTGGCTTTCAGCGAGGGAGCGTATTTCTGAGGCCGCAGGCCCATTTCCGAGGATAACCCACACAGCCTGTCGCTGACCCTGCGCATTCAACAATGCGAGAGCTCTGACCACTTCCTGGAGGCCCCTGTACGGCGAGAGCACCCCGTGATACATGAGCACAAGCTTATTCTGAATTCCTAAGCGGCATTTTATGCTCTTAACACGCGCCCTGTCAACCCTTGCACTGTCGAAGACCTTCGCTCTGACCCCCGAGGTCCACACGCCAATCCTCGCCGGATTGATGCGAAAGCGAGAGGCAATATCCCTCCGATATAAATCAGTGATGACCGTCAGCCCGTCATAAAAGAGGTTTGCCCATCGTATGCAGAGGTGGTACCTCGATCGGGATAGGGCATACCGAATCCCGAACATGTCAACTGGCGAGCTTCGGACGTCCAGCACGAACTTTGTGCGAATAAGGCCAGCTCTGGAGAGGAAGGCAAAAGGAAGCATCGTGGGCATGCTGAAATGGTCCACGAGAATCACATCCACCTTCTTCAGTATTTCCCACGCAGCCAGAAACAGCAACTGCAACTGAAAAAAAACTCCCCCCGCAGGGTCGGGGAGACACTGCTTCAATAGGAGGGGACGGGGGTCTATGGACACGAGAGGGGGCCTTTTGTGCCGGTAGCGCCCGATGACCTTCAGGCTGTGTCCCATCCTGCTGAAGGCCGCAGCGAGTTCCAGTCGGCTGGTTTTGCACAGCGAATCGAAATTAAGCTGGTTGAACCATACTCCGTTCACGACAAAGGTTCTCAAGAAGGTGGGCGTAACGTTCGAGGTTATCCGCGAGGTTGTGCTCTCTGACGGCATAGGCCCTCGCCCTTTTTCCCATTTCTTCTCTGAAGGATTCGTCCCCTATCAGCCTCCGGACATCTTCGACCATCTGGCGAAAAGTCCCCGAACGAACCCCTATTCTTTCC
>JABMQX010000404.1 GCA_013203085.1 bacterium
GAGATTCCCCGGCCACGAATTCAATACCCTCAACATCGCTCAGAAGATCAAGAGGATTGAGAAGGATGAGAGGTTTTTCGGCGAGGTTATCGGTGAGATCAGATCATCAGATGCGGTTTTGTGGGCTTTCCCCCTTTACGTGCTGCTCGTGCACGCCCACTACAAGCGATTCATTGAGCTGATCTTTGAAAGGGGGGCGACGGAGGCCTTTCACAACAAATACGCAGCATCCTTGTCAACATCCATTCATTTCTTTGACCACACGGCTCACAACTACATGCGCGCTGTCTGCGAAGACCTCAAAATGAAATACGTGGGGTCATTTTCTCCAGACATGCATGATTTGCTCAAGGAGGATGAAAGGGAGAGACTGACCCTTTTCGCCGAGAGCTTCTTGGACGCAGTCCAGAATCACAACCCCACGGCCACATGGTATGCTCCACTGACTCGGAGCGAGTCTGCCTATCGCCCCGGCAATGTTGCAGCCACCGTGGACACAGGAGAGAAGAAGGTGGCCATTTTGACCGACATCGAGGACGAGGACTCGAACTTGGCTCGGATGGTCGGTCGCTTTAAGGCCTGCTTCTCCGATAACGTGGAGGTGCACAACCTCCACAGTGTTAACATCAAGGGAGGATGCTTGGGGTGCCTTCGGTGTGGGTTCAACAACGTTTGCGTCTACCAGGATAAGGATGAATTTGTCAATTTCTACAATGCAAAACTGAGGACGGCCGACGTCCTTGTTCTTGCAGGGACGATCAAGGACCGATACCTCTCTTCGAGATGGAAGCTATTCTTCGACAGGAGCTTCTTTAACACACATACTCCGTCGTTTGTGGGGAAGCAGTTCGGCTTCATAATCTCTGGTCCACTGGCCCAGATACCGAACCTCAGGCAGATTCTCGAAGCATACGCCGAATGGCAGCAAGCTAATGTTGTGGACATTGTGACGGATGAATATGAGGATTCGGATGAGATAGATGTTTTGTTGGACAGCTTAGCGAAGCGCCTCGTCTCGTTCTCTGAGAAAGGTTATATCAAGCCGCGCACCTTCCTCGGCGTCGGAGGCATGAAAATATTCAGAGACGACATCTGGGGCAAGCTCCGCTTCGTTTTTCAAGCCGATCATCGGTATTACAGGAGACACGGCATCTACGACTTTCCCCAGCGGGACTTCAGGACAAGAATCAGGAATGGGGTAATGATGCTTCTGACCAAGATACCGCCGGTCCGGAGAGAATTCCCGAAAAGGATTAAGACCGAGATGATCAAGCCGCACCAGAGAATTCTGGAGAGGCACGGATCTTAGGGCTAAAGTGGCAGGAGGTTGCGCGTATGCTCATTTCGAGCACCCTCGGTCGTCAGCGAAGCCAGTTCATGCAAGCAGGAAGCCCGACCGAGATGGCGGTCTATTTCGATGTGCTGACCGCATGAAGAGAAGGGACCTCGAGCGAGGGAAAAGCGGTCTCCTGGATTTGCCATGCCCAGTGTGCCCTTAATCTACTCTCAGATAGCCGACCGCGAAAATCCCAAAGCCAATTTGGCCGCCTAACTCCACTCCCCTGAAGTAAGCGTTTTTCTCCAGGCGTCGAACTTGGCGATATGGTGGCCGAAAGCGCCGCATAAAAGCGTTCTTGGCCTTTCGTTTAGAGTGCGCACGTACAGTTGACTAAGCGCGCGATTAGGGCCTTAACATAGGTTAAGTCCCGCATGTTTACCTCAGCCGGTCTCCTTCCTATTCCCGTCCATAGAGTAATGGCCCGCCATGAAGGTCACGTGCTTCCCCGTTTTGAAGATCAGACTTTGCTAATGGTTGTGTGGCGCGTTATGGTCTCTCAAATTGAATGAACGGATGTTGATGATACAAAGAATCTGCAAACGGTAAGAAGGAGGTTGGCTATGTGTCATTCACACCGCGACGGGGCGTGCGGCGGGTGTCATCTCGCGATTAGCAGGCGCGACTTCATCAAGGGCGCTGGCACAGCACTGGCGACCGCTGGTGGTTTGGCTTCAGCAACGGCCCTCGCCGGGGAGCCAAAAGACCGGCGGGTTCGGGTTGGCCTGGTGTTTCTCTCGAAGAAAGGCTCGAGCTGGCCCTACCCGGAGTACGATGTTGAGGCCCGCGAGAAGGAGATCCTGGGACTGTTGAAGGAGGGCTGTCCCGGAATCGAATTCGTGCCGGTCGCCATTCGCAAGCCGGACGACGTGCAGAAGGCCGTAGCGATGAAGGACCGCGTCGACGGCTACCTCGTCTATTGCGTCACGCTGACCTGGAATCTCCAAGGAGCCATCGCGACCATCGGCAAACTGGGCAAGCCGATGGTTTTGGTAGACGAATTCCTCGGCGGATCGGGCGTATTCCTGTTGGGTTACACTCGTCTCTGCCAGCAGGGCATTTCGGCTTGCGGTGTTGCCACGAGGCGGCGGAGCGACCTCGTCGCCGTCGCGCGCGTGTTCGCCGACCTGAAGCCAGGCACCACCCCCGAGTCGTTCGCCGCGCAGTGCCTGAGGGCTTATCGGAAGACCTTTCCCACGGTCGGCGAGCCCAGGTGTCCGGACGATCCGATCGCACTGACCGACATCGGCAAGTGCCTCGAGCGGTTCAGGAAGGCGCGCTTCCTGATCGTCGGTCGAGGCAAGTCGGGCCAGGAGCGAGACTTCCTCGGCGCCAAAGGGATCTATGTCGGGTTTGACGAGCTCAAGGCGATCTACGACAACGTCGACCGCGAGGAGGCTGCTGAATGGGCCGACCGCTGGGTGAGGGAGGCCGACAAAGTGGTCGAGCCAACGCTGGAGTGGATTCGCAAAGCCGGTGCGGTCTACCTGGCGACGCTCGAATTGCTCCGGCGCCACGGGACTGACACGGTCACCATGAACTGCCTGGGAGGGTTCGCACAAGGACGGCTACCCGCCTATCCTTGCCTCGGGTTCATGCAGTTGCTGAACGATGGTGCCCACGGAATCTGCGAGGCCATGCCCGACGATACGCTGAGCATGTTGATGGGCCGCATCCTGACCGGCCGACCCGGCTACGTCTCCGACCCGGTGCTGGATACATCGAAGAATGTGATCGTATACGCCCATTGTGTGGCGACGACGAAGGCCTTTGGCACTGAGGGCAGATCGAACATGTTCCGCATCCGAACGCTTCACAACCACGACCCGCGCGGAACCTGTGCCCAGTCGTTTCTGCCCGAAGGCTACATGACGACATCGTTTCAGACCGATTTCGCCCGCAAGCAGATGGTCATCCATCAGGCCAAGGCCGTCGGCAATCTCGATAGCGAGCGCGGGTGTCGCACCCAACTGATCGGCGAAGTCCGGGGCGACATCGGCAAGCTGTTTCGGTACTGGGACCATTGGCATCGCGTGACTGTCTACGGCGACGTGAAAGAGCCGCTCGCTCAGTTCGCCAGAGGCCTCGGATTGAAGGTCATCGAAGAGGCGTGACGGATGGTGGTGCGGAGAGGATCCAAGCTTGCGTGGAACTCTCTCTCTGGTCACGTGATCACTATACTGTAATATGCAGAAGTGGTCGACATTGAGCCTGAGTTGAGGTCGTGCGGGATATGCCGGCGCAAAGCCCGGGCAGATGAGTAGGCATGGCAAGAGGTTGGGCGACCGCAGTGAGAAAGGTGACTGTGATGAAAGAAGCCATTAGTCGAAGAGAGTTTATGAGACTGGCAGCGGCAGGAGGCGGCTTGTACATTGGTGGTTCGAGCGTGTTTGGATACGGCGCTCGCAGGAAAAAGTCAAGGCTGATAAGCCCGGGTTGCAGAACATCCAAGGTCAAAGTCGGCCGGATTTACCTCGGAATCCCTGAGGCACATTATCCAGACCCGGCGTTGGACCTAAAAAAAGAGGTGACAGTCTATCAGTCCAAGTTTGCGAAATTGCAGAAGGAATTGTCCGACGTAGAATTTGTCGTGGACGAGTTGGTCACTTCCGTGGATCAGGTTCGACGACTCACAAAACGGTTGAAGCAGGCTGACGGTATCCTGGTTATTCATCTCACGCTATGGGTTATGCC
>JABMQX010000006.1 GCA_013203085.1 bacterium
CCCCCTGCACGCGCCAAAAACCGGCGCCTGCTTTCCATCGGAACGTTCTGACGGAATGAGAATTTCCCGACACGACCTTCAACATCCGTCGTAGGCCATTTCCGCGACGCATCAATCTCGCCCCGTTCACGCCTGTAGAGTGCTTTTTCACTTTTCATCTTGTCCTCCGCTGGTTGAAAAGACAGATTAAAAGGTGGATTCCGGCGCCCTCACGCCGCTTGCGAATCTGCTCTGCCAGCGCGGCGACCTTCTTCTCGAATAGCGCCTCTGTCCGCCGGAAGAACGACCGACACGCCGCATAGCCCCATGATGTCGAAACGAAGGCATTATACGATTTCTTTCTTGTTCCCGCCGCTATCGCATCGTCACATCAGCAAGGCTGTTCACCGCCTGCCGGTCTCTGCGCACGAGACTCATCTCTGACGCGTCATCGCCACCCCACAGGAGGGGCATTTGACCTGGTAACATGGCTGGCCCACTGCGTGAGGAATGCTCTTTCCACACTGGGAGCAGACGCAATTTCCTCCCGGCCCCATTGCGAAGCCGCCCATTCCTCCGCGTCCGCCGCCGCGGCCCATTCCTCTCCCTGTACCCGGTCCGCCACCGCCCGGGGGACCGGTTCCATCTCCTCTCGGCATTTTTTTAGCCTCCGCTACGATTTTGGGTTATGGTTTGCGTTCACTTGATTTCTGTGGCATTGCCGGAGGCCGCCAACGCTCCGGCAACCCGGTAAAGGGAAGGAAATGCGTCGCCATTGGTTTGTACCACGGGGCGAGGAGGGGGAATGTCCGAAAAGCTCCCCACCCGACAGTATTGACAAACGGCCAGCCGCCGATGCCCGCGTATCCCCGCCTCACCAAGGGCCCGGCGGGGTCGAGCCGCATCATGCAATAGCCCCTCCCGCGCCCGGTCATTGGCCCGAGTCCGAGGGGGCCAGTCCCGTCGAATCCCGGCATCTCAATCACCTTCCTTTCTGCGGTCGTCATTCGGGGCGATAATGTACGCCTCTCGTCACTCTGCCCTTTTCGCCGCCGAGGGTGAACGACCGTCTCCACTGACCACGATGTCGCCGACCTCGCAGCCGATGTCCCTGGCGATAACCGGGCACTTCGCTTTTAACAGGAAGAAAATCTTCCTGTCAACCTCACTGAGAGTCTCGTAGTTCCCCTGCCCTTTGGCAATTACGAGGTCTGCGGCGTCGAACCTCTCCCGGAACTCCGGCGAACAAAGCTCCAGAATCGTTCCCGGGACACGGGAACCGTTGTCAACTACGCTCACGAGCGAAGTCATGCCCGCCGCTTCGGCATCTTCTCGGGTGGCATCGTTAATGATGGGCCCGCCCTTGACGACGAAGGTGACCTTGCCCGCAGGCATCTGCTCGATGAAAAGGCGGTCGAACACAATCTCGCCGGCGTTGTCGCCGAGATAAAGGATGTCATCCGCTTCCTCGACAGCCTGACGCAGAAGAGGAAGATTGTCGAAGGCAAAGGGGCGTGTCAGGGAATCCCGGATCGTCTCCGCGAGCGTACTCGCCGCCATTTCCTGCGTTAGGATGCCCACGCCGAAATCCAGAATGTTGCCCGCGATGCTGAGGCGAACAGCCGTTTCGAAGGGGTCGTCCGAAGCGAGAACCTTTTTCCGGAGGTCCGGGTACATCCCCAGCGCCAGGCGGTTGCAGTGTGTTTTATCCTCGCTGTAGGGGTCGTCGTTCCCTGTCTCCTCCCGAATTATCCTGTGGATTTCGTACCCCATGTGCGGAGGAGATTGCGAAAAAGAAAGCTCGCTCGCCTTCGCCAGCACCGCTCTGAGCACTCGCTCCTGCACGGCTTCGTCATCGGTCACCCGACGGCTGACGTTAAACGCCTCGTTAACGAAACAGGGAATGCACTCCAGAAAAATCTTCATAATCCTATACTGTCACTTGGTTTATTGGGGCCCGCATCGAAACGCGCGTGGATCGGACAAAAATGCACAGGGCAGTCTATCACGGATTTCCTCCACGGCGAGAGAATGAACATGGTTGTCACGTTGGCATCATGCTCGTCGTGCCGCACGTCTCGCCGCAAGATACATTTTCAAGTCGGAGAACTAACGCCGACAAGCGTCATCATTGCTGCACGGCGGCGTATCACACCGGGTCTCTCTGTCGCAGCAGGTCCTTCCCGGAGCTCGCCCCGAGGAGGCCGAGACGTTCGCCGCCGACAATAAGCGGGTCACCTTATCGCTTCCACAATTCTCGCAGATGACCTTTTCCGGAACAGCGATCGTCCTCTGCAAGAACTCCGTGACGGCGCCACACTCCTCACAGCGATATTCGTATATCGGCATCGTTCTCTCACCACCTTACTTGTTCTTTTTCTCCAACTGTTCGAGCCGGCGGTTTATTTTCTTGAGCTGCTCCTGCAAAACCTTGGTTTGGTCGAGGAGAGCTTTTATGTCGTCGGCGGATGCGCCGGCCGGCGGGGGGCCGGCAAACGGCTGCTGTGGCACCACTCCGGCGGCGAAACCGCCCATCATGCCTCGCCCGCGACCGCGGCCCATTCCGCCTCCGCCGCCCGCTCCTGGGAACATCCCTGGTGCGGCACCGACCCCGGGCGCTTGCGGGAAACCCTGCCCCACTCCGAAATGCGAGGCGACGTTCGGCTGAGCCGTCGGTGGTAGCTCCCCGCGCTTGAACCTCTCCACGGCATCCTTTACAGTTCCCGCCACACCGATGACCACTTTCACGCCCGCAGCAGACAGTGTCTGGAAGGCGTTCGGACCGGAATTCCCTGTGAGGACGACCTCCGCCCCCTTGTTGGCGATGAGCTGGGCGGATTGAATTCCAGCCCCACCCATGGCCATGATGTTGGGGTTTTCTATCGCCTCGAACTCCATCGTCTCGGTATCAACGATGATGAAGTACTGGCAGCGGCCAAACCGGGGGTCAACCTGCGAATCCAAGCTTGCTCCGGTTGATGAAACAGCGACTTTCACCTTAATTCACCTCCTGTTTTTCGATTAGTCAGCTACCCGCTCGCCTTTTCCAGTTCGCTGATACGGGCATTGATCTGCTCGAGCTGCTTGCTGAGAACCTCCGCCTGATTCTTCAGCATCTCAACTTCCGACGCAGGGGGCGCCTGCCCGGGCACGCCTCCCGCGGAGGGGGCATAAAGCGGGTACGGAGCCTGTCCGCTCTGCATCGCCTGCCAAAAAGCCTGTGCCTGCGGAGTTGGCCATTGCCCGGTCATCAAATATGTCGCCCCCGGCCCGAGACCGGTAGGGCTTCTCCCCACCCAACCGGGGCTGAAACCGAACCTCATCCACCCCGGAAGCCCTGTCGCATAATACATCCACCGATGTCCGCCTTGCATCTTTCTGTGCCTCCTTATCCTTTTTGCTGTAAAGCTGTCTTCGAGCTGCTCAATTCCGGCTCAAACCGGTTCCGGCTCTTCCTGAAAAACCTCCGCGTCCCGCGCCAGGGCTGCGGGCAAATACCCGCGCCACATCCCGGCGGCACGCCCGGCTCAAAGGCTCGTTCCATACGGGGCCGGGCTCGGCATCACAGGCTGCCCCCTTGCCCCATAGGGCGGCGCGTACGGCGAACCGTAGCCGTAAGCCGGCGGATACGCTCCTCCCACGTACGGAATAGTTCCCGCGTACTGGGACGCATACGGCGTCGCCCACCACCACCTCGGTAGCCACGGGAAATTTCGGCAGAACGAGTACGGATTGCCTCGACCTCCCCCAAAGTATGGGTTGCCGTAGGCGGCGTATCCTCCATAACCGTAGGCGCCGAAACCCCGGCCAACAAACCCCCGTCCGAAGCTACCTCCTCCTCGACCTCTTCCGTTTGGCATCTCTATTCACCTCCTTGGTACAATATATGAACCGTTTTTGTCATGGAGCAACGACCGTGCCGGGGAGACAGTAATGCCTTGCTCAGGTCGTAACCTAATCATGTTAAGTTAGTTACAGGAACGGGACCAGCTCACCTCGGAATGCTTCGGAATGGCTGGGGATGTTGCAAGTGTGAAACGTCGGCGAGACTCGCCTCCAGGAATGAAGTCCTTATTCAATGGAAGGCAGGCAATTACGTCTACGTCTCAAAAGCGAGCGCAATCGCCGCGTTTAGCGGACATCAATGCCGTGTTTCTTCATCTTGCGCCAGAGCGAGGAACGGCTGATCCCCAGGAGCTTCGCTGCCTCCAAACGTCTGAAAGACGTCTTCTCGAGGGCGGTGAGGATGAGTTCTTTCTCAAGCGCCTGAAGGGGACGCTTTTCCGCCGATAGGTTCTTCACGATTGCGGACGGGGGATGCTGGAATTCTTCGGGGAGGTGGCGCGGCTGGATCAGTTCCCCCGTGCAATGTATGAAAGCGTGCTCGATGGCATTTTCGAGCTGCCGGACATTTCCGGGCCACGGGTAGTCCACCAGAAGGTCCACGCTCTGTTGGCTGAGGCCGCGAATCTTCTTTCCAGTTTGCTCATTGAAGGCGGATATGAAATGCTGAATGAGTAGAGGGATATCTTCCGTTCTTTCCTCCAGTGATGGCAGCCTGATGGACAGGACGTTCAGCCGATAATAGAGGTCCTCCCGGAATCTCCCCTCGGCGACGCTCTCCCGGAGGTTACGGTTGGTTGCGGCGATG
This sequence comes from bacterium, assembly GCA_013203085.1. GTDB lineage: Bacteria > Auribacterota > JABMQX01 > JABMQX01 > JABMQX01 > JABMQX01. The sequence goes on from JABMQX010000006.1 coordinate 4,631, forward strand.
AACCGCACGTCAACCTTTGTCGTTTTCCGGTCGCCGAGCCGCTCGAATTCCCTCGTCTCGAGCACTCTTAACAGTTTGACTTGCAGCGCGGGGGAAACCTCGCCGATCTCATCGAGAAACAGAGTGCCGCCATCCGCCAGCTCGAACCTTCCCGGGCGGTCGGATTCGGCTCCGGTGAAGGCGCCCCTCACGTGGCCGAAAAGCTCGCTTTCCAGAAGCGTATCCGGCAAGGCGCCGCAACCGACAGCCACAAAAGCTCTGTCTCTTCGGGGACTGGTGTAGTGTATGGCGCGGGCGACCAACTCCTTCCCGGTTCCCGTGTCCCCCTCGATGAGAACCGTCGTGCCGGTCGGGGCGACATCTCTTATCACCCGAAAAACCTTCTGCATAGGCTTGCTTTTGCCGACGATGTTGGCGAACGAGTATTTCACCTGCAACTGATCTGTGAGGTCCCTGACGAGAGAGAGGTCGCGGAAGGTCTCAACTCCGCCGATAACCCGGCCTTTGCTATCCCGCAGCAATGCGGTGCTCACACTGATGGGCTTGATTCGGTTGTGTCGGTCGAAAATCTCGATCTCGTAGTTCGCCACCGGTTGGCCCGTTCGCACAGTCGCTTTCAGGGGGCACTCCCCACGGCATACGGCGCTCCGGAAGATCGTATGACACGGTCTCCCAATGACTTCCTCCCATTGGAAACCCGTTATCTCCTGAGCGGCTTTGTTGAAAGAGGTCACGTGGTATCCGAGGTCAACCGTAAAGACCCCGTCAGCGATGCTGTTGAGGATGGACGATAACTTCTC
>JABMQX010000405.1 GCA_013203085.1 bacterium
GCTGAGGTGGTACAATGAGATTCACGGAATCGAGTACGTGGCGCTGCGGTATTTCAACGCGGCGGGCGCGGCGCCCCCCCTCGGTGAGGACCATACGCCGGAAACGCATCTGATTCCGATTGTCCTCATGACCGCGCTGGGCTTGTTGCCGTCCGTGAAGATCAACGGTGACGATTACGACACGCCCGACGGGACATGTGTGAGAGATTTTGTGCACGTCCTCGACTTGGCCTCCGCTCATATTCTCGCCCTTGATGGAACCGATAGCCGGATTTACAACATCGGCACCGGCAAAGGATATTCCGTGAAGGAAGTCATAGCGGCGGCAGAGAAGGTCACCGGAAAGAAAATCCCGGTCGACGTCGTCAGCAGAAGGCCGGGCGACCCCGCGAGACTGGTCGCGGACGGCAGCAAGATTCGACGCGAACTGAAATGGGAGCCGAAGTACTCGCAGTCGGAAGTGATTCTGGAGAGCGCATGGAAGTGGCTCGTGGAACATCCCAATGGCTATGGGGACGCTCCCGCGGTATGATAGATGCAACGAAGGGATTGAGCGTTTGACATGAAAAAACCGTTTCTTGAGCGAATCAAAGATGCACCGTTCCTGTGCGATGGCGCGATGGGCACACAGCTCGACGCACACGGCCTCGAGGCCGGGCAGTGCCACGAGGAGTGGAACGTCCTCCAGCCGGAGAAGGTAGAGCAGATCCACAGGGCATATATCGAAGCGGGAGCCGAGGCGATCCTGACCAACACCTTTGGCGGAACCAGATGGTGCCTCGAGAGGTACGGCTTCGGTGGAAGAGTCGGTGAGTTCAACTCTGCGGCTGTGGAGCGAGCCCGAGCTGTCGCCGGGGAAGAGCGATATGTTTTGGGGGACGTGGGGCCCACCGCGGAATTCGTCTATCCGCTTGGGAAAAGGAAAGAAGAAGAGTTTTTGGAGGTTTTCCGGGAACAGATTTCCTTCCTCGCCGAAGGCGCTGACGCCATAGCAGTCCAGACGATGACCGCCCTTGAGGAATTAGCCGCCGCCGTGCGCGCGGCAAAGGAGACCGGACTGCCCGTAATCGCGTCAATGGCTTTCCAGCCGGAAGTCCCGGGAAAAGGTTTTCGGACAATCATGGGAGTGGCAATTGAACAGATGGTTCGCCGTCTCCAGGAAGAGGGAGCGGACGTCATTGGAACAAACTGTGGGACGGTTGACATTGCGGAGATGGTCGAAATCGTCCGGCAGATGCGAGAGTTGACCGCCCTGCCGATTTTTGCGGAGGCGAACGCCGGGAAACCGAGACTCGTCGGCGAGAGGACTGTCTTCGATCAGACGCCGGAGCTTATGGCGGAACACGTCCCCGCTCTTGTCGAGGCGGGGGCGAACATCATCGGCGGATGCTGCGGGACCACTCCGGAGCACATCCGCGCCTTCGCGAAGAGGATAGGCCGAGGGAAAAAGTGAAAGCCCGCGTTTTCCGTTGGATGTTTTCTTTGGGACTTGTGGCGGCAGCCTGGCCGGCTGGAAGCAGAGGAAAAACCCGCTTGGAAATCTCCTTCGCAGCAAGTCGAACCTCCTTCGCCGCTGGCGAAGACGCTTCCCTTCATCCGATAAAGAAAAGGGTCGGACGGGCGGTCACTTCGACCATGGATAAGATAGGTAATCTGTGGTTTGTCATTTCTCAGGTTCTGGTCCCGCTGTGCCTCCTCTTGTTCTCCCTGATGTACGTGAGGCGGTATCGAGCGAGGCACGCCGCTGAAAACGGCAGCCCGATTATGGACGGCGAGGACATCGTCAAGAGCAAACGCCTCGACGACCGTGGCGACAGCTTAGAAGCGAAAAAAGACCAATGAAGGCTCCAAAGCCACATTCGTATTCCGGCGTGCGCCAAATCAGAAACTGGAAACGCCAAACCGCTTTTGGAGGGATGAAGAGCGTTCTTAAAATGCCCCTTATCCTGTTATTCTGTCAAAAAAGAAGTATCTCCCTGAATCTATGAATCAGTGCACCAAAGTTACGGAAAGGTGAGAATGTGAACGAGCAGGAGTTGCGAGAGTTGCTGGCGGCGGTTCGATCCGGACAGGTCGAGATTGCTCAAGCCGTGGAGAAGCTCAAGGCGCCCCACTTCGACGACCTCGGTTTCGCGAAAGTGGATACGCACCGCTCCTTGAGGAAGGGGTTCCCCGAAGTCGCGTATTGCGCGGGGAAAACAAAACAGGAAATCGTCGCCATTGTGGACAGAATCCTAGCCCGGGAGGATAATCTTCTCGCGACGAGGGCCTCTCCGGATGTTTACGAAGCCGTCAAGGAGAAGCACCCCGATGCCGTGTACAACGAGCGAGCGAGGACAATCACCGTCGAGCGCAAACCCCTCGCCAAGAGGGGCGGCAAAATCCTCGTCGTCTCGGCGGGAACTTCCGACATGGACGTCGCGGAAGAGGCAGTCGTAACCGCGAAAATGCTCGGCAATGAGGTGGAAAGCACCTACGATGTGGGCGTCGCGGGAATCCACAGGTTGTTCAGCCAGATGGATAAGCTGCGGCGAGCCAGCGTCATCATCGTTGTCGCAGGGATGGAAGGAGCACTGCCCAGCGTCGTGGCGGGCCTCGTTGACAAGCCGGTCATCGCCGTCCCCACGAGCAAGGGTTACGGCGCGAACTTCGGCGGTGTAGCCCCGCTCCTGGCGATGCTTAATAGCTGCGCCTCCGGCGTAACCGTCGTCAACATTGACAATGGCTTCGGCGCCGCCTACAGCGCCAGCCTCATCAACCGCCTCATCGGACTACCGGAGAAGGTGATAGGCTCAGCGACCACAGGAAAACTAGCGAAGCTCGACACGAATCGGAATCGCCTGTCCTGCTTTTGAAAAGGTGCTTTTATTGACAGGCATTCTCCGTGACGCAGCAGTAGGAGGTGGTCAAGATGGAAAAGCAACTGAGAGAATCGGGCATCCCTGTGATAGGTGACGTCCCCTGGGGCACACACTTCTGTCAATTCTATCATACCAGGCAAGACTTGATTGACATTCTGGTACCGTATTTCAAGGCAGGATTGGAAAACAACGAATTCTGCATGTGGGTTACTTCGGAACCGTTAAGAGTCGAAGATGCCAGGAGGGCCTTGAAGAAGGTAGTAAAGAACTTAGATACCTATATCAAGAAGGGTCAGGTCGAAATTCTCGACGCCGGCCAGTGGTACACCAAATCGGGTAGATTCGACTCGAGCGAGGTGCTGCAGGGTTGGGTGGAGAAGGAGAAACAGGCTCTGCGAAATGGGTTTGATGGCCTTCGCCTCACCGGAAACACTTTTTGGCTTGAAAAAAGGGCCTGGAAGGATTTCGCTGATTACGAAGCTGCGGTAAACAGCGTCATCGGCCAACACCGTATGATCGCCGTTTGCTCCTATTGTCTTGATAAATGTAGTGCGTCCGAAGTCATAGATGTGGTGTCCAACCATCAATTCGCCATTATCAGGCAAGAGGGCGAGTGGCGACTTATCGAAAGCTCCGAGCACAAGCGCGCGGAGGAAGAGATACGAAACCTGGCGAAGTTCCCTTCCGAGAATCCCAACCCCGTCTTGCGGATCGCTGAAGATGGCGCCGTTCTGTATTCCAATGCCGCCGGAGAGCCTCTGCTCAGCGACTGGGACAGCGGGATCGGCAGGCTTCTCCCCGATTGCTGGCGGAATTTGGCCGCGGAGGTTTTGAAGTCCGGCTCCGGCACAACCATCGAGGCCGAGCACCGTGGCCGAACCTTCTCATTTGAGATCGTTCCAGTCGCCGACGCCGGTTATGTGAATGTATACGCAGGTGACATCACCGAGCGCAAACGGGCCGAGGAGGCGCTCAGGCTTTCTCACCGTTTCCTCGTAATCGCCAATCGGGGCACCGAGATCGTGCCGCTGCTCAAGGAATTCGTGGCGGAAATCCGGGAGTTCACTGCCTGCTCTGCTGTAGGAATCCGCGTCTTGGATAAGGAAGGCAACATCCCCTATCAAGCCTATGAGGGGTTCAGCGAGGAATTCTATGAATTGGAAAGCCCACTTTCACTCAGATCGGACCAGTGCATGTGTATCAACGTCATCAAGGGCACGACCGACCCGAAGATGCCGTTCTTCACTGAAGGCGGCTCCTTTTACATGAACGGCACGACCCGCTTCCTGGCCACAGTCTCCGAGGAGGAGAAGGGTGAGACGCGCAACGCCTGCAACGAATTCGGCTACGAGTCCGTAGCGCTGATCCCCATTTGCTCCGGGGAGCAGATCTTCGGTCTGTTCCACGTGGCCGACTCTCGCGAGAACATGGTCCCCCTCAAGACAGTGAAGATGCTGGAAGACGCAGCGACGGAGCTGGCAGCAGCCATTAAGCGATTGTTGGTCGAGGAAGCCCTGGCGTCCGAAAGAGAGCGTCTTGCCGTCACACTCAACAGCATCGGCGACGGTGTTATCTCCGCCGATCCGGAGGGCAAAGCCGTTCTCATAAATGAGGTAGCCGAGGAGCTCACCGGCTGGACGCAACAGGAGGTTGTAGGCAAACCTCTATCCGAGATCTTTCATATCATTAACGAGGACACTCGCGAGCGATGCGAGAATCCCGTGGAGAAGGTACTGCAAATAGGTCGAATTGTGGGACTGGCCAACAGGACTGTCCTCGTGGCCAGAGACGGCACGGAGCGAATCGTCGCCGATAGCGGTGCCCCTATTCTCGACCGCCAGGGGGACACGATCGGCGTGGTCCTTGTATTCCGTGACATCACAGAAAAGCGGAAGATGGAAGAAGAGCTTCTAAGAACCGAGAAAATGGAGTCCGTGGGCGTTCTCGCCGGCGGGATCGCGCACGACTTCAACAACATCCTGACTCTCATCCTCGGGAATATCTCCCTCGCCAAGACCGTTACCGACGCCGAAAGCAAGACCTTCGAGCTTTTGACCCGAGCCGAAAAAGCGTCGTGGCGGGCAAGAGATTTGACACAACAGTTGCTCACCTTTTCCAGCGGCGGAGCGCCGGTGAGGAAGACCATTTCTCTTTCGGGAATCATCAAGGATGCGGCTGCCTTTGCCCTCAGTGGCTCAAACGTCCGGTGTGAATTCTCAATCCCGGACGATCTCCGGCCTGTCGAAGCCGATGAGGGACAGATTGGCCAGGTGATCAACAACCTGATCATCAACGCCGACCAGGCTATGCCGGAGGGAGGGGTGATCAACGTATCCGCGGAGAATATCACTCTCGATCCTGAATCGGCTCTGCCTCTTCCTGAAGGAGAATATGTGAAGTTGATCATCCAGGACGAGGGAATCGGTGTATCTCCGGATCACCTGCCCAAGATATTCGACCCTTATTTCAGCACGAAACAAAAGGGGAGCGGTCTTGGCCTCGCCACGGCTTACTCCGTAATCAAGAATCACGACGGGCACATCACCGTGGAATCCGAATTGGGTGGAGGGACGACCTTCTTCATCTATCTGCCGGCCTCGGAGAAAGAAATTCCCAAAAAGAAGGCTGCCAGAGAAAGAATCATTATCGGCCAGGGAAGAGTTCTGGTCATGGATGACGAGGAAGCGGTCGGCCAACTCGCACATGACATCCTGACTCGTTGCGGATATGAGGTGGAGCTTGCCATGGACGGGGCTGAGGCGATTGAGCTTTACAGAGAAGCGAAAGAGTCCGGGCAGCCCTTCGATGCGGTTATCCTCGACCTGACCGTGCCGGGCGGAATGGGAGGCAAGGAGGCGATTCAAAAACTCCTCGAGATTGACCATGAAGTCAGAGCCATTGTGTCCAGCGGGTATTCCACCGACCCGATCATGGCAGATTTCACGGACCACGGCTTTCGCGCCGTCGTCGCCAAACCGTATCAAATCCACGAGTTGGCGAGAGCCGTCCACCGCGTGATTTCCGCTAAAGGCAAATGACACCGCCAAGCCGGATGCTGCGGTACCTCCCCAAAAACCCGGCACCACAACGCTCCCAGGCCCTCAGCCAAGCACTGCCCTCTGTCCGTTTTATCCCGGTCAGCATCATTTCCATTGCCAGGCGCGAGATCTCGCTGGTACACTTCCGATGAGAGGGGCAAGTGGTCAATGATACAGTCAACATGGCGCTTACTGGTTGACTCGGCCGAGGAGGCGTTCATGAACATGGCGGTGGATGAAGCCGTGCTCATGCATTGCATCGCGGGGAAGTCTGCGCCGACGCTGCGCTTCTACGAGTGGGAGAAGCCCTCCATCTCCATCGGCTATGCCATGGATGCCGAGGCGGAGGTGAACCTGCCACTTTGTCGGGAAAGGGATGTTCCCGTCGTGCGGAGGATGACCGGCGGAGGGCTTGTCTTTCACAAGTGCGATATCACCTACACGGTGATTTTTCCGGACGATTCTGCGTGCGAGCAGGCGGCGAAGTCGGGAAGGAGACTGTCGGTTCTGGAGAGTTATCGGTTAGTGAACCTCGCCCTGGCGGAGGGTCTCCGCGAGGCAGGTGTTACCACGTCCCTTCTCGGCCGCGAAGAGGGAAAAGGAGGCGGCTCGCGACCCGGCGGGAACGTCTGCTTCAGCAATCCGACCGTCTATGATATTCTTCACAATGGAAGGAAGCTCGCGGGGAGCGCCCAGCGCCGGAAGAAGGAATGGGTGCTTCATCAGGGCTCGATGCTGTTTTCGTCCGATTTTGTTAAAACGTGTCCGCTGGTTGCGACTCGTGGCGCAGATGATCCCCGGTCACCGGACGCCGTTTCCCACGCGTCGGAATCATCCTCGGACAATCCAATGGCACGGACAGCCGTCTCCCTCGAGGAAATCCTCGGCGAGAAGCCGGATAGGGAACGCATCGTGGCGGTTTTGAGCGAGAATTTTGCCCGTGCCCTGGGAGTCAAGCTCGAGCGCTCACAACTCACGAGGTCGGAGATGGAGATGGCGGAACGTCTCCGCAACCAAAAATACTCGACGGACGACTGGAATCTGAGGCGGTCGGTCGGAGCGACGACCCGGCTTTTCGCGTAGCGTATGAGCAAGACCCGCCGTCGCTCACAGCAAGACATGGCACGAGGAGGTGATTGAAGTGAAGGAAAAGAACCGATACGTACGTTTATCGGGCGGATTGGCCCTGCTTGTGACAATTTGCATTGCGGTTTTCTTCGCCGGATGCCGGAAGAAAGGAGGCGAGGAGATGGAAACGGGCGAGCTGCCGGAGATTTCCGGCAAGAAAGTTGTCATGCTCATTGCCAGCAAGAACTTCCGCGACGAAGAGCTATTCGAGCCGAGGAAGATCATCATGGACGCGGGCGGAGAGGTGGTCGTAGCGTCCTCGAGCTTGAAAACCGCCAAAGGCATGATGGGAGCGACCTTCAAGCCGGAGGTTCTGTTGAAAGATGTCAAGGCAGAGGATTTTGACGCAGTGGTTTTCGTTGGCGGTGGCGGGGCGTCGGAGTACTGGAATGACAAAACCGCTCTCTCGCTGGCGAAAACAGCAGCGGCGAATGGGAAGTTGGTCTGCGCTATATGCATCGCGCCGACAACGCTGGCAAACGCCGGGCTTCTCGACGGGAAAAGGGCAACGGTCTGGAAAAGCGAAGTGAAGACGATAGAGAAAAAAGGCGCGACATATACCGGCGCCGACGTGGAGATTGATGGGAAATTCATCACGGGAAACGGGCCGGCGAGTGCCGCGAAGTTCGGCAGAGCAATCGTTCGGGCGTTAGCTCGGTGAGACCGACCCCCGGCCCCATTTTCGTTGATAGGTAAGTCTAAAGGAGGTGAGAGGGCGACAAATGGAGAAATGTCTTTTCTGTGAGATTGCCGAGAAGCGGATTGACAGCAAGATTGTCTATGAGGATGAGAAAGTCGTGGCGTTCAAGGACATCTATCCACAGGCGCCGGTCCACGTTCTAATCATCCCCAAGAAGCACATTTCCGGTGTGACCAGTCTCGAGGAAGGTGACCGCGAGCTTGTGGGCCACATGTTCATCGTCAGCCAGCAGTTAGCGAAGGACTTCTCGGTGTATCAGTGCGGCTTTCGGTTAATCGTGAACTCCGGCCCGGACGCGGGACAGGCCGTGGACCACATTCACATGCATCTGCTCGGCGGCAGAACCCTCCAGTGGCCCCCGGGGTAGTCGGCGGCGAGACGGCTATTTGATATGTAACACCGACCGCCCGGCTCCGGAGGATTCCACAGCCGAAAAGGCCCCCGATAAGCCCCAGCCGGAAAGACTCAGA
>JABMQX010000406.1 GCA_013203085.1 bacterium
AGTTTCGAATACTTAGAAGCCGTCCGGTGCTATCTTTCTCCGGCCGATTTCACCGTGCTCCATCAGCAGAGAAGCATGTCCGAAAGAGAGCGAGCGGAGTTGCTGAGCAGGCTGGCCGAAGGTGGGCAAAGCCACTTGATACTGGCGGTGCAGGGAGGGATTTTCGCCGAAGGAGTTGATTATCCGGGCGAGATGCTCATCGGCGCCCTCATCGTCGGTCCCGGTTTGCCGAAGTACAATTACGAGCAGGAATTGATGCGAGAATATTTTCAGGAGAGGTACGGCGCGGGTTTCGAATACGCCTACCTTTACCCTGGCATGAACCGGGTAGTCCAATCCGCCGGCAGGGTCATCCGAACCGAAAACGATCGCGGCATCATCGCCCTACTGGGGGCGCGCTTCGCCCGGCCGGAATACTACTCCCTCTTTCCCAACGACTGGTCTCTATATTCCCCGAAGGAATTGATAGCCGAGGACTACGCTGAAGAAATCCGCCAGTTCTGGGAAGAAGCGGAGGTGTGAGCGGTGCCACCGTGGACCGGAAAGTGTTTGCGGAGAGAACGGCAAGAGAATAAGCTGCGAGATGGAAAGGTCAGGGAGAGCCGCCGGGGAGAGAATAGGAAGGAGGCGTCGAGTGATAGCCTGGAGAGGTTCCGAGATCAGCGCATCGGGATGCCTGGAGCCTCCACTTAACCGATCACCCTGGGGGAAAGCGAAAATGAGCCGTGTGATACGACCTACCGCATTGGTGTTCGTAGTTCTGCAGTCATGTCTTTGCCTTGCCGCTGAGAAGGCTCCCTGGGAAGCGCTCGTTCTTGAGTGTGGGAAGCTCAACGGCACTACGTTCTATTTCGAGAAGGCGCTGGAGTCCAAGCTTGATGTTTTCAAGGAGAAGTATAGTGCGTTTTTGACGAAAGCGGCCGAAGAAGGCAAACGTTCCGAAGAGATCTTGGGCAAGGTGGATGAGATCGTGGCGGAGGTGAACCGGATTGTCGGTGCCTTGGAAGAGGACTTCCCAAAGGACAAGCAGAAGGGGATGATGGGGTTCTTTCTCACCAGGACCTCACATCTCTTCGGCATGGTGGAGAAGGCAACCGTTTACCTGGCCAAGCAGGAAACGATTAAGGACTACCTTCGAAAGGGCGGGGAGCTTCCTTTTTTTACATACGATAGGGAGAGCGACACTGCTAATTACAGATTTGAACTCGCCTTCAGCACAAAATCGCCCGCCGCCGAGGTGTCGGCCAGCGTCCCCTACGCAGTTAAGGGTCTTGAGAAGATGGGGGAGGATCTTAAGTCTCAATTTGGCGCGTTGAGCGACATGGTTCAGGTCAAGTACGGTGTGGCGTTCCATGAGCTTGCTGAAATCACCATGTTAAAGCGGCTTCGGGCACCGGACCCCTATTTTCGCTGGTTCAGTGATGGGTTCGCCAATGCGATTGCAGAGCGGCTCTTGCGGAAGTACGTCAGCGAGGACGCCGCCCAAGAATATGCTTCCGGTTACGACACCAGCGAGTACTCGGATATTGAGAAGGAGGTGAACCTCTACTACTGGATGGGGTTGGCTTTCTGCATCAAGACACCTTTGGAATCGGAGGACCGCCTCAACTATGCCCGATACGCTTACGCCACTTTCGAGGCGAAACGCTTAGTCGAGAAGCACGGCATCGAGGTCGTCAAGAAGATTCTGGACAAGGCGTGCGAGAGACCTACGAGGGACTCCAGGAATCTCGTGGAGGCGGTTGAGGAGGTGACGGGAGAGGACATCGAGGAGAGATTCAAGCGATACCAGACATTCGCGACTCGGGAAGAAGGGATCAGGAAATATCCTCCTGCGTTCAACGAGGCGATGAAGCGCAAGGATTACGAGAGTGCGCTAACGAATCTTCTCCGCATCCAGGAAGTGAGGGGCCCCGATCTCAGGGGCTATGCCAACGCCGCTTACTTGCTTTTCCGAATGGGGCATGAAGAGGCGGGCGATCTGGCGATCAAGGATCATCTTGAGCTGCTGGAAGGCCGCGGGCTGGAGAAGATGCACCTTGTTATGCAGAAGCTCTTTATTGATTACTCTTTCAAATGCGGCAACGTGGTCAAGGCGCAGGAGATAGCGGAGGCGGCTCTGGAGAAGGAGCCCGACTTCGTTCCGGCGCTTACCGTTCGGCTTGACCGGTTGGGGAGGGCAGGCAAAATTGCCGAGGCGAAAGGAGTGGCGCGGCGCGTCCTGGAACTCGAGAAAGATGAGAACTCACCGCACTATAAGCTGGCGAAGAAGGTTCTGGCGATTGGGAGGAAGAGTGACTCGGGCGTGACAGAGAGACCACAGGATTCGGAAGACAGGGCCGATTGAGTCCGACGCCGCTCGTCGAAAGGACTTGCGGGCGGAGTGACGGAGTCAATGAGGAAGCAGGATTATTTTTCCATCCTTTCGCAAGAGGGAGGGCACGGGGATGAGCGGTGGAAAGAAGACGAGCAGGAGAGATTTCCTCCGAACCCGCGAGACGCCTGTCGAGGACGCCTTCGCCGGCTACCAGATCACCGTTGCCGTGGAGATGGGTGTGCAGTCCTACTACCAGAACAAGACCATACACTTTGATCCGGTGAAGCAAACCGTTCTGAAAGATACCCCTCCCCGCACGCATCAGATAAAGTACTAAGCCGCACAGAACACGGAGAACGCTGAGGCAGAGGGCTCATCCCACAAGGCAGTGGAATGAGCCCTCCCGAAGACGTGAGGTGCCCTTCGCTCCTCAATACGCCATCAGTCGCAGAAACCTTATCACATTTTCTCCAATCGCCTCCTCGTACACCATCAAGGCGCCGGTGCCTGCTTGAGAATCTCCGACGTTCTGCCAGGTCCAGGACTCCAGGTCATCCGTGGCCTGAACCTGATACATCGTCCCGACCTCCGAATACCACTGAATCCGTACGCTCCTATTAGGCTCTGAGCCGGTCGTATCAAGGACGTTTACCTTGAATCCTTCCTTGAGCGTGTACTCACCGAAGAAGGTGATCGTCTTGCCGGCATCGAGGACCTTGCTTTCACCGGAAGGCGTGTCGTACCCCGCTATATTGCCCCAGGCTATTGTCCACGTTCCCGTCGTCAGTCCGTCCTCATACCATATTCTCGAGGGGCCTGTATCGTCTTCGATATCGCCTACGGCATCGGGATTGCTGAGCGTGAACGGCGCCGACTGCACGTTTGAGACGACCAAGATCGTTCCCACAGGAGTCAGCGTGAAGTCCACCCCGGTCACAGGAGCGTTCGGCGAGACCTGCTGAGCATCGCCGGGCTGACTTGCTTCCCGGAAGTACTCGGGAGCGTAGCCGAGTGCCTCTGCGGAGACGTAGTAATCGCCGGCCTCAAGATGGATCTCGTAAGTGCCGTCGCCAGCGGTTGTATCCGACTCCACAGGTTCCCAATCTGCATTGTACGCCGTGACGACTGCTCCCTCGATGGGAGTCCCGGGGTCACTGAGGTCATCAGTTACCGTACCGGAGATGAAAGTCTTGTCCTCGAGGGCGAAGTTTATGTTGCTGGCGGTGGTTCCCGCTGTCACCTGCACAGCCGTTGATGCAGCTTTGCCTTCCTCGGTCATCGGCTGACCGTCGTAGTATTGTGAGGTGTAGGTGAAAGCTTCGGCGTCCGCGGAGATGCGATAGTCCCCTGAGGGCAGGTTGCCGACAGCGTAGTCTCCGTTGGAGTCGGTCGTGGTCTGCCCCGCGACCGCGCCGAAGTCGAACTCGTACACGGTGACGATAACGCCTTCGATCCCCCGGGCGGTGAGGGCGTCGGTCACTTTGCCCTCGATGACGCCACCTGCTGCCAGAGCGAAGTCTTTGCCGGTTTGAGATTCGCCCTCGCCGAGCGCTATGGCTGTCGCCGAGGAACGGTTCATCACAAGGGCGCCCACGTTGTCGTAGTACTCGCCCGCGTATCCGCCAGCCGGCGCGTTCGCTTCCAGATAATACGTGCCAGCCGGCAGCCCGCCGAACTCGTAATCGCCGGAGGCGTTGCTCAACGTCGTGGACAGTTCTGTCCATTCTCCTCCGTCTTCTTCGTAAAGGGTGACC
>JABMQX010000407.1 GCA_013203085.1 bacterium
GCAGCGGCCATCGCTTGAAAGATGTTCTCCTTGAGAAGCTTCGGCGAGTGAGCCAGCCCGCAAAGGAAAACCCCTTCCGAGGCGAAATCCACCGGGCGCAGCTTCAGATGCGCCTCCAGAAAGAAACCGTCCTCGTCCAGGGGAAGTTTGGCGAGATCGGAGATTTGTTGATTGTCCTCCGCTGGCACAATTGCAGCTGAGAGGACCAGGAGGTCCGTTCTGAGCGGCCTCCGTTGCCCGGTGATTGGGTCATCGAACTCGACGACCAATTCTTCCCCGGGCTCGCCTGCCCGCGTGGTGGGCGGCTTCTCAGGGTCATAGCGGAAGAAGAGAACGCCAGCTTCTCTGGCTTTCTGGTACTCAGTTTCCTGAAAGCCGTATGTCCGGATATCGCGGTACAGGACGACGACGGTGGTATCGGGGCTTTGCTCCTTGATCTTCAACGAGTTTTTCACCGCTTGCGCACAGCAAACGCGGCTGCAGTAGGGCCGCTCTTGGTCGCGGGAACCAACGCACTGAATCATGACCACGATATCACGGCCGCCAACCGGGCAATCCCCGGTGGCTATGCGGGCCTCGAGTTCTCTCTGAGTGATGACTCGCGGGTCTTCCCCGTAGAGGAATTGCCGGGGCTTGAATTCTCGTCCCCCGGTGGCGACAACGAGAACGCCGTGATTTATCTCGACATTCGTGCCGGCTTCGTCGGCTATCGTGCTGGTGAAATCGCCGGCGTGTCCTTCGATGCCCACAAGCCGGCAGCCGAGATGAACGTCTATTCTTTCGTTATTCATGACGGAGCGGATCAGCCTTTCGCGAAACGCGTCTATATCATCCCCCTCGAGAGTGTAGTGGAGATCGCCAAGGCCGCCGCCGAGTTGGCTTTCCTTTTCGACGAGGTACACATCAAATCCCTGTCCTGCGACGGAGAGAGCGGCGGTCATCCCAGCGGGACCTCCGCCCAGGATGAGGGCTGACTTAACGACCGGAAGCTCGTCGGGCGTCCTCGGAGTGAGCCGAACGGTCCGGGCAACTCCCATGCGGACGAGCTCGATAGCTTTCTCGGTTGCAGCTTCGGGCTGGGCGGTATGAACCCAGGAACACTGCTCACGTATGTTCGCCATCTCGACCAGAAAAGGATTGACACCGGCTTCTCTGGCGGTCTCACGGAAAAGGGCAAGATGCGTCCGGGGAGTGCAGGAGGCCACGAGCAATTTGTTCAACCCCTTCTCGGCGACGATTTCCTTGATGTGTTCCTGGGTATTGTCCGCACATGCGTAGATGTCGCTCTCGGCATGCCTGACGAATGGCAACTGCCTCGCTGCCTCGACTACCCGCTCGACGTCAACCACAGAAGCGATGTTTGTGCCGCAGTAGCAGATGAAAACTCCGACTCTCGGGGTAGCGTCGGTGAAGTCGTGCTCAGGGGGATATGTTTTCTCGGTGACGAGGTCGCCACGCGCGTCGGAGAGGAGTTCCATGGCGCTGGCGGCTGCGCCGCTTCCCTGCATGACGGTCTCGGGGATGTCCTTCGGCTCCTGGAAGATGCCCGCTACGAATATTCCGCTGCGGGAGGTCTGCACGGGTTCGAGGGGATTCGTCTGGCAGAAGCCGAACTCATTGAGCTGCAGATGCAGTTTCTCGGCCGTTCGCCCAAGCTGCTGGCTGGGCTCAAAGCCCGTCGAGAGAACGACTAGGTCGAACTCCCGATCCACTCGCTCACCGTGGTCAGGGACGTACGAAACGCGAAGGTCTTTGCTGCGGGGAAGCTCTACGACGCGGGAGACCATGCCGCGGACAAACTCTACGCCATATTCGTCCTTCGCTCTTTCATAGAAGCGGTCAAAGCCTTTTCCGAAGGCGCGAACATCCATGCAGAAGATTGCGACCTGCACGTCTGGGGCGTGTTCGCGTACGATGATCGCCTCCTTGATAGCCGCCATGCAGCAAAAGGCGGAGCAGTACTTGTTCCGGGAGACCGTGTCGCGCGAGCCGACACATTGAATGAAAGCAATTCCTTTGGGATGACTGCCATCGGACGGACGAACCACCTCGCCGCCCGTGGGGCCGGAAGCGCTTAGTATCCGCTCAAACTGGATGTTGGTGATAACGTTTTTGTGGAGAGCGAAGCCATATTCGCCTTTCTTAGCGGCATCATATCGCTCGACCCCCGGAGCGACAATTACTGCCCCGGCGTCCAGAGTCAACGTCTCCTCCTTTTGCTCAAATGAGATAGCGTTGGCTTCGCAGAATTCCGTGCATACTTCGCAAGTGTCCTGGAGGATATGGGCGCAGCGCTCTGCGTCAATGACGGCGCAGTTTGGAACTGCCTGAGGATAGGGGATGTAAATCGCGGGGCGGGAGCTCAACTTCTCGTTGTACTCATCGAGAATGGGCCTCGGCTTTCTCGTCGCTACCTGTGAAAGGTCAATTCTTCCGGTGGGACAAATGAATTCGCACGCTCCGCAGACCTGACAGAATTCCGTCGGCGTGCCGAAGGGGGTATTGACTTCTCGCTCGGAGCCGCGGCCGACGAAGCCGATCGCCGCTCGCCCCATCCTCTCTTCGCACATCCGCACACATCGCCCGCAGAGGATGCAATCCCTGTCCTTTCTCGGGAATCTGGTTTCGTACACGCCGCATTCGGCGGCGACCTGGCGAAGTTCCTCTGAATCGGGACATCTGGCCAGGAGGAGCTCGAGTATAGTCTCGCGGGTTTCGAGCACTTGTTTGCTGCCGGTGCGGACAACCAGACCCTCTCGTGCGGGACAAGTGCAGGAAGCTTGCACAGTGGGGCCATTTTCCGTCTCGATCTCCACCAAGCACACTCTGCAGGAGCCATACGGTCTCAGCGACTTGTGGCGACAGAGAGTCGGTATTCTGATGCCGGCCTTCTGAGCAGCTTCCAGAATGGTGCTGCCATCCTCCACCTCAACTCTCTGTCCATCAATGGTCAGGCTGATCACGTTGACACCTTCGATGCCCTGCGTCCATCTGCGTTTATCTGCGGTTTTCAACGGCGTCTGAGAAAGAGTGAACCGCTGATGCACGGTGATTCACACAGATTCAACATGTTGGGCTTTTCAGTCCCTGTCATCCGAGAATCTTCACCTTCTGCTTACGGCGTCAAATTTGCAAACTGCGTAGCAC
>JABMQX010000408.1 GCA_013203085.1 bacterium
CATCCAAGCCCTGAAGGGGCGCAATAATCCGATGCCACTATAATAGAGCCGCACCCTCCGTCCCCGCTGTGTTGACTCACCGACGCGCTTCCGGTAGAATCGCCCCGTACTGAGGGCGGTCGCCTTAGAACCTGCGGGACTGGCTTGTTACGCAGACAAGGGCGGGCGACGTTCCTCCGGATGTGGAGCGGAAGAGGTTAGAAACGAGTTTGCGATGCAAAGAGAGAGCACACCGGGCAGGCTGCGTTCGGCTTTGAAACTACTTATCGCGGCGGCCCTGATTCTGTCCGCCGTATGGATCATCGTGGACGAGTACGTCCTGAGCAGAGAGAACCTCGACCAGTACGAGAAGTCCGCCCTTCAAAAGAAGCACAATATCATCATGTACGCATGGGATTACCGGCCGGGCTTCCAACCGCAGGCAATCGGCCCCCCAAACCGGGAGATTGAGCGAGTGGCGGAGGAGTATGTGAAATTGAATCCGGACGTCCGCATTGATTTCCGGGTCGTCGGCGTTCGCGGGGATGCCACCGAGGGGGAATGGATGAAGCCCCAGCTAATGGAAAGGATCGCTCCCGACATCATCGGAGCGAACACGGAAGTCGTCTGGCCGGATGTGGACAAGGGCTGGTGGGTGAGTTTCGAGCCTTACATGGATAAACCCAACCCTTACATTCCAAAGGGCGAACCGGGAAGCGAACAGTGGTGGGACCTCTTCGCCAACCCGGCGCTTACTAAGGCGAAACGGGCGCCGAACGGACAGCTCTACAGCCTTTCATTGGACCTCGTCGAGACGGGCATATTCTACAACAAAGACATTTTTAGAAAATGTGGAATAGACGTGCCGGACAAATGGCAGGGACCGAAAGACTGGCAGGAGTTCCTGAGAATCCAGAGAAGGATCAAAGAGCATGGCTACGTTCCATTGCTCATGCGGATCGAGTGGGCGAGGGACTGGGCGCAGGATTATCTGTTCGATCAGTTGTTTTACGAAATCATCGAGGAGATAGACAGGGAGAAAGGGCCGCCGGACGAGGAGGAGTATTTGCGGGGATACCTTTTTCCGAAGGAACTGTGCTGGCTGATAAAAAACGGATATTTCTCGCCAGCCAGCCGTCGTTATCGGGAAGTCTGGCGGCTGATGTGGGAATGGCGGCAGGTGTGGAACAGGGACATATCCAATATGGATTGGTACAGGCTCTTTCTCATTCAAAAAGCCGCAATGATATGGAACGGGAGCTGGATGATCCGCCGCATGAAGTTCGACTCCCTCGTGAAGTTCGATTGGGGGATTTTCTATCTGCCACCCATTACAGAAAAGACGTCGCCCTATGCGTGCGGAGCTGAGCCTGCGGTGATAGGGGGCGCGGGCGTACAGTACTCGGTCTCCAACTCGGCGGTTCGCAAAAACCAGGTGGAGCAGGTGATGGATTTTCTCTATTACCTGACCCGGCCGGATAACGCCGAGAGAATCATAAACGAGGCGGGCATATTCATCCCGAACATCAAGGGTGCGAAGATGTCGCCGGGGTTGGAGCCCTTCGCGGAGATCATCAAGCACCGCTATTGCACCGTCAAATGGATCGCCTCCCTTCGGACCGAGTTCAACGACGTTCACCAGAGGCTAATCGAGCTGTATCTGGGGGATGGAATAAGTCTGGATGAGTTTCTGGAGAAGGTTGATGAGAATATGAACCGCGAGGCGGACGAGCTCATCGCACTGCACACAGGGCCCGGAGCGAAGGATTTTTGGGATTTCAGCGACCCCAAATGGGGGGAAGGATGGAACAAGCCCGGCCCGAGCGACGCCGCGCAATGTCCTCCCTCCTGCCGGTGAGTGCCCGGCTCTCCCGCAGTGAGATGGGCGTCATCCCCACGCGATAATCGCAAGTAGATAAGGAACGAAAGGCAAGCCTCGGTGATATGTATGCTCCACATCTTGGAGGGCATCTGGAAAGTCATCGCCAGAGTGTATCGCGACCTGGTCCTGGGCACGGCGGATGTCTTCGTGCGGATGTGGAAGCAAGCTCTCC
>JABMQX010000409.1 GCA_013203085.1 bacterium
GCTGTGCACATTTCTCTCCGCAGCGAAAGAATTTCATCTTCAAAGGGGAGGACATGCTTGAGGCTGACGGCGACGCAGATGCCCTGACTTTCGTCACCGCAGCGCACGTCATTTCGGGGAGAGATGTCCCCGAAGGGGACTGGGCGGAGGTAAGTTACTATCTCGATGAGGATAATCCGGGCCTGCGCCTGCTCGTGCGAAGAGAGGATGTCAGTCCCGACGACAACCTTGAGGTCGGGGGCGTTCTCGACATCCTGGGCAAAGACGTTGTGGGACTCAACTTCACTTATCTCGATGGCACGGAGGAGGCCGCCCGAAGAGTGGGTGGAAACACGACAGACCTCGATGAGAGTCTCGAAGAGCAAAGCGACTGGAAAGACGAATGGGATACCGAAGAGACCGCGTACCTTCCGCGGGCTGTGAGAATTGATCTATCGCTCCTCAACGAGGAGGGCGAGGTCGAGGATTTCTCCGCCACGATCGTGTTGGCGATGGGCAGAACCGCAACTTCGATCCTCCCAACTGAGCAGGCAGCGGCTGGCCCCGCGGCTACCCCGGCGCCCTCAGGTCGCGGTGGCAGGCAACCTGCCCTTCTCCGGGATGGTACCCGCAGGGGAGAAGGAGATCGCAGACGCCCCGGTCGAGGGGAGAGGGGAAGGGAAGGAGTGCCCCGTTCCACGGGGGGCGGTCGCAGGACACCCTCGCCCGGTGGCGAGGGAATTCAAAGGAATGTACCCAATGCAGCACCAGGAGGAATGCGCCCGCCGACGCCGCGCGGCAGACGATAGAGGAATCGCGCTTCTCGTATCGCTTGCCATCGTGGCTATCCTGGCGGTCGTGGTTCTTGACTTCAGTTTTTCGGTTCGCGTGAATATGCATGTCGCCGGAGATTTCCGCAACCGTCTTGTCGCCCTGGAAGCGGCTAAGGCAGGCGTGTACTATGGAATATATATGCTCCGGCAAGATGACCCCGGCCAGGACAACCTTCAGGAGGACTGGGCACAACAGATGGGAATCGTCCTCAACAAGACCGATCCCTATGAGCTCGCCGACGAAACCTCGCTGACGGAAGAGGAAGTGGGACTGGGCAAGCACGAGGATTTCCTCGGCTGCCGGGAGGGGGGCAACGTCGCCACTGCCAGCATAGTTATCTGCGACGAGGAAAGAAAGATCAACGTCAACTTACTCACCTCCCAGGGGAACAGACCCGTTTTCAAAAGGTGGATAGAGACTCTTATCGAAAACCTCGAGTTTCCGGATGTGGACGCGTACGAGCTTGTTGAAAACATCACCGACTGGATTGATAACGACGACAGTGGCGTCGCGGAGGATCAGTATTACGCGGACCTGGCGGAGCCGTACTCCTGTCGGGACGATCGGATGGAGTCCATTTACGAACTCAAGCTGGTCAAGGGGATGACAGACCTGATTTTCTTCGGGGACACGCCGTATCCCATCCAGCTATCCGGCTTGGAGGAAGAACAATGGGAGGAACGCGAAGAACTCGGATACAGTCTCCCCGAAACCACTCCATGGGACAGAGAGGAAGACCTTGACGCATCGTACGGATTGGCGAATTTCCTGACCGCCCACTCCAGCGGGACTGTCAACCTGAGCACTGCGCCCCCGGAAGTCCTTATCGCTATCCTTGACGACGAGTTTCTCACGGAGACCGTTATCAAGGCCCGGCAGGAGAGTCCTCTCCAGACAAGAGAACTTCAGAACCTCATACGTCAGGTTTCCCCCACCCTTTACAACACTCTGGTGAGAGGAAGGGCAATTGCTTTTCGAAGCACGTACTTTAGAATAGAATCCACAGGCAAGTTCCATAAAGCCGCTGTCAAAACTACAGCAATCGTTTCTCGCAGCAACAATAGGGACATAACAATTCACTATTGGCGGGTCGAGGATGTCAGACCGGAAAGCATCTCTGAAGATGTTCCGTGGGTCAACGCGATGTGATGTCGTGGCGTGAAGCGTTCGATTGGGAGGAAGGTTGAGAGAACTAACCGTCGCCAAAAAAGCCGTAGGGATTGACATCGGCAGCCATTCCGTAAAGGCTGTCGTTGTGTCGAAAAAGGGCTCCTCTGTAGTCATCAACAACTTTGTCGAGGTACCCATCTCCCCGCCGCGGTCGGCTGAGCCGGAACAACTCGCCGCCACTGTCGAAGAACTTAGCAAGCGATTGAAAATCGGGTCCAGCTTGGTCGTTACGTCCATTTCCACGCAAAAGGCGACTGTGCGCAATATCCAGATTCCCTTCAGCGAAGAGGAGAAAGCCCGGCAAGTCCTGAAATTTCAGACCGAGCCGCATCTCGCTTTCCCCATCGAAGAAGTCATTATTGACTTCTACAACACCCAAAGCGCGCCGGCGGGGAAAATGAAGGTTCTTCTGACCGCCATCCACAAGGGCGTGATACAGAAGCATCTGGAGCTTCTATCCCGGGGCCAGATTGACCCTGAGGTCGTGGATGTGGATTTCATGGCCGTGTCCAACACGGTTGTTCGTGCCGAGCCTCAGTTGCTAAAGGGAACGGCGATGGTCCTCGACATCGGCGCTTCCAAGACCATCGCCTGTTACATCCGGGAAGGCGAATTGCTCGCTGTCCGCTGCATCACTCTGGGCGGAGACGATTTCACCGAGGCGATCGGCAAGGAACTCGGCGTCAGCTCTGACGAGGCGGAACGGATAAAAACCGGGGAGACCTCCGACGGCGTTTCGGCCGAAGATGTATCGCAACGAGTCAGCCTCGCCATCGCTTCGGTTCGCGACCGACTGGGCGGAGAATTGGACCGCACTGTGCGTTACTTCTCCTCTCAGGTCGGGGGCGGCACTTTGGACAAAGTGATTCTCTGCGGCGGATCGGCATCGCTACCCGGGCTCGACAAATTCTTGGGGGAGGCGCTCTCAGCGGAAGTGGCTGTGATTTCTCCGTCGGAAGCGATAAAGAACGGGTCTGGCGA
>JABMQX010000410.1 GCA_013203085.1 bacterium
CCTTCCTCGGAATTGTGCAGGTCGGACGTGACCACGCCCACTCTCTTGACGGTGAAGAGAAGGTAACCTTCTTCGGTCGGCGAGGAGGCGATGCCGATGGGGGATTCTCCTTTCCCGAAGACGGAGAGTTCCGCGAACTGACCGGGGAGGTACTGGAAGGCTTTCTCATGTTCCTTATTGACGAAGGCGAGTTTGAATGTTTTGAGGTCCCTATCGGCGTTTTCGATGGTTATGTTCTGAATTTCCATCGGATAGGGCAGATAGGGGTTTTCGCTTCCATTTCCCTTCACGGTACGATTACCTCCCTGAGGTCAATGTTCACCGGACAATGCTTGATGCAGCGGCCGCAGCCGACGCAGAACAACTCGCCGCAGTTTTCCACGGAGTAGCTAAACTTGTGCATGAATCGCTGGCGGACCCTCTCATTCTGGGTGGGGCGAGGATTGTGTCCGGAGGCGTGCAAGGTGAACAAGGAGTACATGCACGAATCCCACGTCCGCACCCTTCGCCCGTTCTCCCTAAGAGTCTCATCCGTCACGTCGAAGCAATGGCACGTCGGGCAGAAGTACGTGCATATCCCGCAGCCGAGACACCTCTGCGACGGCGCCTTCCAAATGTCGGAATCGAAAGCCTTCGCAAACCTCTCCGCGGCGTCATCGAGAGGGAGCTTCTCCATGCGCGAGGCAGCCTCCTCGGCGATTTTCTCTTTCTCCGAAATCTGTTTCTTCGTCGCGTCTTTGGTTATCTTGGAGAACTGATTGAGGAACTCCTCTCCCGGTTCGGAAACCGGCTCGAGGAGAAAAGTCTCGCCGAGGTCGAAAAGGAGAATGTCCGAGCCTTCCGCACCAGCGGGGCTGCCGCCTACGGAAGTGCAAAAGCACGTGGCCTCCGGGCTCGAACACGCCGCCGAAACAACCAGCGTCTTATCTCGGTTCTCCTTGTAGTAAACGTCTTCCGGTTCCTCCAAGAACACTTTGTCCATCAACCAGAGGGCTCTTGCGTCGCACGGGCGAAGGCCCAGAAGAACCTTTTTCTCCGGAGCAGAGGCGGCGTCCTCAACGAGCTCCCCTCGACAAAATCGGCAAAGGACCTCCGACTGGGGTAAGAAGAACTCCTTCGGCGAAGTCTTGAAGTTCCGGTAGTCGAAATCGAACTCCGGTTCTTCTGTGACTTCCGTCAAAGCGACCTCGCCGCCGGTGCGGACAGGCCCGTACAGGCGGAAGCCCCCTGCGATAATCGCTTTCGCGAGCTCAGTGAGCTTTTCCTTCTCAATGGTCTTGGCCGTCATAATCTCCGTCGCAAGTTATGGTTCAGTGATAAACGACTCATCATCCTCCATCTTGAAAGCGCACAATGGGAGAGGTTCTTCGATGGAAATCCCTGCCTCGTATCCGAACAATTCCCTGACATCTTTGACCATCTTCCGGGTGAAGAGGCGAAGGTCAATGTTCATGGGGCAAGCCCGGACACACGCGCCACATTCAACGCAGCGTCCCGCCTGGTGGAAAATCCTGCCCAGATGGTAAATCATAACGTCGGGGAGGTCTGTGCCGACACCGATCCACTTGGGTTGGGTCTGCTCGGCAAAGCAAACCGAGCAGTAGCAGTTGGGGCACGCTTGACGGCACGCATAGCACCGGATGCACCTGGAAATCTCGGCAGCGAATGCATCCCACCTCTCCTGTGGGGATTTCCCTTCAAAATCCTCAATCTCGCGGAAATCGGGCTGGCGTTGCTCTTCGGGGATTTCTTCTCCGACGCGAATATCGGAAACGGGGGCGTTCGGATAGGAACAATCTTTGCACGGATCGGCAAGGACTTCATCCCTGCCCAGCTTGATGTCCTCGCCCCCCTCAATGTGGACCGTAATGGCGCCGTCCTCGGCGATTTCCCCGTCTGCCGGCTCATTTCCGTCCAAAGCAGCTTCCACCTTTTTCAGGTCAACGATTCCCCGGCAGGGGACGCCCAAGATGAGAAGGTTTTCCCTCGGAACCTGCTTTTCCTTGAC
>JABMQX010000411.1 GCA_013203085.1 bacterium
ACCGAACATGAGGTCGCTTTCTTTCATTCCATCTCGTGCAGGGAGTGTTATATATGGCAGATATCCACGTAGAAATCTTATCTGAGCGAGAAGTACAGGCCATACATGATGCCACTGTTCTTATCCTCCGGGATACAGGGATTATGGTGCACCACGATGAGGTGTTGAAGCTCCTCGCTGAGGCTGGCGCGCAATTGGATCATCATGGCAAAATCGCGCGTCTTCCCGAACAGTTGATTATGGATTGCATTGCACTCGCCGGCAAGCAGTATGTTCTGCACGGTCGAGATCGGGATCGCACCGCCCGTTTTGGCTTCGGCGATCTCGTCTTGATGTCCAGCCCGGGTCAGAAGGCGTGGATAGATTCCGATACCGGGGAGCTTCGTCCGGCGACAATGCAGGATCTCCGGGATGCGATTTGCTTGGGCGATGCCTTGCCCAATATCACCATAGTGGGATCAATGGCTCAACCTGAAGAGGCGCCAGAAACATATCGTGATGTAGTGTTGACGGCAGAGCTGGTGAAGGGCACGGGCAAACCCACTCGCACCTGGGTTTATAACGGCCGGACGGCTCGCTACGTTTTGGAGGTCTATCGTACCGTTGCTGGCGGTGATGCCGCGCTGCGTGAACGTCCTATGGTAGAAGCGTTTTTGGAGCCGATCAGCCCACTCCAGTTGCCTCGCGACGGATTAGAGGTCGTGATTGAGTTTGTGCGGGCTGGTCAACCGGTCAGCATCGGCCCAATGGCGATGGCATCGGGAACGGCGCCGACAACGCTGGCGGGGACGTTGGCTCAGGAGAACGCCGAAATACTTGCGGGGGTTGTCGTCACGCAGTTGCTGGCGCCGGGTACGCCGGTGACTTATGGCGGAATCCCCCACATTATGGATCCGCGCACAAGCATCTGCTCATTTGGCTCTCCCGAGCAGGCGCTAATGGCCGTAGCTATGGTCCAGATGGGGCGCTTCTACGGTTTTCCGGTGTACATCAATGTGGGACTTACCGATTCAAAGGTCCTTGACGTCCAGGCAGGTATTGAAAAGGGTAGTACGATTATTCTGGGCGCCCTGGCCGGCGCGGATATGTTCGGACATGCAGGCATCTGTGGAACGGACCACGGCGCCGGCCTTGCCTGGCTGGCCCTCGACGATACTATGATGGCCTATGTAAAACGCATCGTGCGTGGCTTTGAAGTTAATGCCGACACCCTTGCCACCGAGGTGATAAGCGCTGTTGGCCCCACCGGCAGTTATCTGGCTGAGGAACATACTGTCAAACACTTCCGTCACGAGCTTTGGCTGGCCGGTCATGCTTGGACGAGGCAGGCTTGGCATTCCTGGGAAACTGAAGGGCGCAACTCAATGTCCGATCGGGTATTGGAGCAGGTAAATCATATCCTGGCGAGGCACAATCCCGAGCCAATGGATGAATCCTTAGCACGAGAAGTTGATCGCATCGTCGAATGCGCTGAGCACGAGTTGGGATAGTCGCTGTGTCATTTTCGTCATCGCCTTTCCCGTCATCTGTGTGTCTTCACGCCTTTGCGAGAGGTCCAACAGGTCAACCCTTCACCGCGCCGAAGGTCAACCCCCTCACAATGTAGCGCTGTGCCAGTAGTGCAATGATCACAGGCGGGGTCATGGCGATGAGTGTCCGCACAGCCACAAACCAGAACTGCACGCCTCGGGTGTCAACCGCGCCGGCCATGTGCACGGGGATCACCTTTGCCTTTATCGTGCCAATCATCAGCGCGAACAGGAACTCATTCCACGTGAATGCGATCACGATCAGCACTGCGGCTGCCAGGCTCGGAGCAGCCAGCCGTACAGAGATCATCAGGAAAATGTCGAGGTGATTCGCGCCGTCCACAAGAGCGGCCTCCTCGAGCTCGATGGGCACCTCGATGAACGCCTGGCGCATGATGACGACGACGATGGGTAGATTGAACGTAGTGTTGAGCAGGATCAATGCGATGTGCGTGTCAAGCAGACCAAGAAAGCGCATGATCAGGAAGAATGGGATCGCGGTGGCAACGGGAGGCAAGACTCTCTGAGAAAGAAACCACAGGGCAATGTTCCCATTCGAAGGTCGTCGGAACCTAAAGCGGGCAATGGCATAGGCGGCTGGTGTTGCTATCACGATGGTCATGAGTGCGGCGCACATGGCAACGATCGTGCTGTTCACCAGTGCCTTCTGTGTTTCGCCGGTAGCGAGCTCGGTTTTCCAGTTCGCGAGCGTGGGCTTGTACTGCACAAAAGGCACGGCGAGCCCGGTAACCGTGAAGGCTTCCGCGGGATTCCGGACGCTCAGACTGATGGCCCAGTAGAAAGGAAGAAACGTCATAGCTGCCACAAAGATGGCGAGCAGGATATATGCCCAGGAACTGATATGCCGTCTTTTCAACGTTCTCAGCGCCTCCATTGGATGTCTCTACTGGTACGTCTGTCGGATTTTCTTGAACAATGTCATGATGACCACCATGACGAGAATAAACAGGAACACGGAGATGGCGGACGAATACCCGTAGTTGAAGAACCTCATGCCAACACGATAGGCATACATAGTCAGCACCTGAGTGGCGGTGCCGGGCCCGCCCGTCGTGAGGGTGAAGGGAATATCAAACACCTTGAACGCTTCCGTAATGCGCAGGAGAAGCACCAGGATGATTGTCGGCTGTAAAATGGGAAGCGTGATGAAGCGAAAAACTGACCATCCCTTATTGGTCTCGAGCGTGGCGGCCTCATAGTAATGCGCTGGAATGCCCTGCAGGACGGCCAGGAATATGAGGAAGCAGAAGGGAGTCCACTGCCAGATGTCCACGATGGTAATCGAGGCGAGTGCCCAGTACGGATTGGATAGCCACGGGACGTTCAAGTGCAACAGGCCGTTGATCAGGCCTCCCTCTTCGTAAAAGATGGTGAAAAACAGGAAGCCAACGGCGATCGGCGTCGCGAATAGAGGCATGGTCATCACAGTCCGAAGAATTCCCCTCAGCCGCAGAGGACGGTTGAACAAAAGAGCCAATGCCATGCCAAGCGTCATCTGTATGGCAACGCCGCAACAAACGAAGATCAGCGTGATGAGGGCCGAGCTCCGGGCACGCTGATCCTGGAAAAGATGAACATAGTTGCGCAGGCCGATGAACTCATCAGGGCTGCCGATTTTCACATTGAAAAAGGAGAGCCTGACGCTGTAGATGAGGGGGAATATGGTAAAGCACAGGACCCATAGCACCGCAGGAAGGAGGAACAGTAGTTTTATTCGATTGTCCTTGTGCACACGGAGATCCTCTCTCTATCCTGAGGCAGGCGCTGTTAGAGTTGGCCCCGGCCGCTTTGCTCCAACACTCTTGCCCGGTAACCTTCCTATCTGCCGTAGCCGATAGATCGCTGATACTGCTTGAGCTGTGCGGCGCGCCCGCGCCTGTTGGTGATCTCGTCCCACTCCTTCGCCGTTCGGGTGAGCGCTTCTTTTGGGCTCAGACGGCCGATCATGGTCTCCGAAAGGTTTTGATCCAGTGCACGCCAGTACTCCTCCGCTCCATTGATTCTCAGATAGGGTAGCATGGTGTCGGCGAAGAAGTTGTCGTGGTACGCTTTCAAGTAGAATCGGAGGTCGCTCTCATTCCAACCTGCATCCACGAAGCCGCGGAGGTCCGCCGTCCCCTGCGGTGGGAGGAAGTGAATGCTCGCCCCGGGGTCCACACCGGTCCAACCGCGATTTACGTTCCAGAGGCTGACCGGCTTCGTCGCCATCAGAGCGTAGAAGCTATACACGACCTCGGGATTCTCGGACCTTGAAGAGATGACCCCGTGCCATGAGCCGCCGGTGGTGTTTCCCACTACGTTCGGCTGGGGCAGCTTGACCCAACGCTTGTTGTTCATATCATACACTTCATACGATCCAGGCAACACGGACGCTCCGAGCTTGCCTCTGATCTTGGATCGGGACGTGTCCTGAACCAGCGCGCCAACGTCCCCCCATGAAAACACGAAGATTGACTTTCCCCTGAGGAACCAGTCCCACGCGGTGCCCAGGTCCCATGCGGCCTGCGCACGGGGGCCGTATCGGGACAAGCGGTAGAGAACCTCCAGTGCTCGCACATGGCCCGGCTGGGCGATGAGTGGCTCCATGGTCTCGGGATCAAACCAGTAGTTATTGGTCCCGCGGTCCACCTTATCTCCCCCCATCGCCACAAACGGGGCCGAAAGCGACATGAAGTGAAACATGCCCTGCTCATTCACCTTGAAATGCATGACTATGCCGGTGTCGGTGTCTGGGTCGTTATCGTCCCAATTCTTTCCGTTGAAGTAACGAGCAATCTCGATCACGTCCTGCCAGGTCTTGGTCGGGAAAGGCATATCCTTGCCGGTCTCAGCTTTGTACTTGCTCCGCCACTCGGGGTCCGTCAGGATATCGTTCCGCCAGTAGAGCACCTGCCCGTCGCTATCGTTCAAGGTCCCGTACCATTTGCCTTCCCAGGTGTGGATGTTCCGCAATGAGGGCGGCAGCCAATTGGGATCCCACTGGGGAAATCGCTTATCAGGAATGTAATCGTCAATGGGGCGGATGAATCCTGGCGTGATGTACTCGCCCATGTACCAGGCGCCCTCCATGAACCCGTCGAACTGGCCAACGCCCAAGCGGAGGTCGGTGATCGTCTTGTTGAGCTGTTCTGCAAGGGGCACTTCCACGATATCGAGCTTTGCTCCGGTGAGCTCTTCCCAGGCGGGGCGGAGTCGGTACAGTGGGCCCGATATGCCTCCCTTGGGGCCGCTGTTGTTCACGGTGACGGCGATGCGCTTCCCCGTGAAGGGCTTCTTCCCCCGGCCGAACATGGTCCCCAGCTCGTCCTTGCTGAGATGGATCACCTCTGCATCCTCGAACGTGATGAGGTCCACCCCGCCGTCGTCGTGCCATTTGAGGTGCTGATATCCAGCCTTCCCAGAGCCATTTCTTGTTCCTTCTCCCGGCCGGCATCCGCGGGTCAAAAAAACGGCAAGCGCCACGAGAACGATGACTATCACCACCAGAGTAACTTTCGTTTCAGTGTACATAACCTACTCCTTCATGATTCAGCCGCCAGGCCAACAAGAAGCCCGGCAGAGCGCTGGTTCCCATCCTGGAATGGGGTTTCCGGACTCGTGTCCTCCATATGCCTGAACGCGGACCGTTAGGAAAACAAAGGTCAGGCAAATCAGGCCAGGTCTTCATTTTTCATTTATCAAAGCGGCTGTCAAGCGGCATTATGCGGTTTTCTCATGTCATGGTGGCTGCGGCTGTGGGGCTGCCGCGGGAGGGAGCGATTCGCGTTGAGGGGTTAGCTACGCAGCGATTCTCGTTAGACGAATTCGAGAAGGCGATCGCGCTGGCAGGGAAGCCGGGGGAGAGTGTCAAGATTCAGATTGTGCCGTGAGCGTCAACACCGCCGAGCAGGTTCATGCGTCGAATAGACTTACCGCAGAGCGCGGAGAACGCAGAGGGAGCGGGCAAAGGGCGGTGTGTTCCGGCGCCTTTCGCGGGGCGAACGGCGGCAGAGAGGGCTTGACTTGCGACGCACGACGGGGGATAAAGGACCGGATGGGAGAATGATCGGCTTGCTATGAGAGGTTGCAGTGAAGGGGGCCAGGCCTTTTGTACTGCAGAAATACCGTTGCCGAGGGCCTTGTAGGGAACAAGATAATCCGTACTTAGGTGGCATATAAGGCTCCGGCAGAGGGAGGAGGACGTACAGTGGCAGAGCAAGTCACCGAGAAACTTCCAATCCATCCTGTTCACCGGCGAGACGACTACATATGTCAGTACTGCGGTAAGGATGGACTGGCCTCGCTGGACAACTGGGGCGAGACCACGATTGATCATGTCGTGCCGAAGAAGCACGGGGGGACAGACGACCAGAGCAACCTCGTCACATCCTGCAGTTACTGCAACGCCATCAAGGGCCAGCGATTCCTTGGGACAATCGAGGAGGCCCGGGATTACGTTTTGAAAAGGCGCGGGGAACTTCGGGAGACATTTGAGAAGATCCTTATCGCTATCCGCGGGCGAAGCTTAGAGTGCCTGTGCGACATGCGGAGACAGAGGCTGAGCGGGGCAACATTCTACGGAAAGGGAGTGGAAAAGATGGGACAAATCATTGCGATTTGTGGGCTTGTTTGTGCTGATTGTCCTGCTTTTATTGCGACGGAGAAAGACGACGACGAGGAAAAAAAGAGGATTGCGGAGGTTTGGTCAACGAGCGATTATCCGCTCGAACCCGGAGATATTAACTGTGATGGATGTCTTGCAGTGCGGGGAAGCGCGATTAGCTTTTGCGAAGATTGTGATGTGAGACAATGTGGAGTTGAGAAAGGCGTCGAAAACTATGCTTATTGTGAGGGGTATCCTTCTGAGAGACTCGATAAGATTTTCAATAAGTCGCCTGAGGCAAAAGCGACTCTTAAACAAATAGGAAAAAGTCATCAAATATGATATATGTCTGTGCCGAACATCGGCTACGAG
>JABMQX010000412.1 GCA_013203085.1 bacterium
GCCCAGATCACCGGGAACCAGAGGGTCGAGAAGAAGAACGAAATCAGAAGAATCGCTTGAGACCAGAACAAGATGATCCCTTCCGAGGTCGGGCTTTCGGAACGCCAGAGCGACAACGGACGGACTTTTCGCGAGACCTTCCTATACCGAACCGCTGTGGTCACAATCGTCAAGAACGGAAACGCCATCAGCACCGCCACGAAGAGCAACGGTTTCTTCGGCGGGGTGGACAATCCGAAGACCCGGGCGGCGCGAGTCCATGGGACCGCCGACAAGGCATAGGCGGAAAGAACATCCAAGATGAGCATTCGGCCTCGCAGATACCGTCTCATCCCGTTCTTCGTGGATGGAAGCCCCACTGCCTCGATCAGCCCCATCTGATTGGAGAAGGCAGCGAGGTCTCCGGCGAGCTTTGCGGAGGTCATTCCGATGAGCGTCGCAATGACGCCGTGGCCGCGGATAACAGGTCCGGTGTCAATATCCGTCTGCAAGTCCGCCCCTTCGGGGTACTCTCGCCACGTCCGCAAACCGAGAAAGGAATCGCCGAAGTGCTTCCGGAACTTGAGATATTGCTCCGTGAAGAACTCCTCATCAACATCCCTCAGCTCAATCAGGCTCAACGCCAGAGTGGAGCCACGGGTCGAAGCGAGGGGTTCGCCCGTCTGCGAGTTGACATAGAAGGGAAGTGTCCCGTACTTCGGATCAAGAGCGCCTTGGGCCCATCTCTTCCATTTCTCGACGGCAGAACCGTAGTCCGTGCCGAATCTCTCATCGTGGAGGCGGAGGCAGCGAAGGGCGGCAAGATTGTCAGCCGGCCAGCAGAAACGAGGGAAGGAATCGAGTAGCCCGTGCTCCGACAATTCAAACGCTTCCGCCATAGCCTCACAATTGTCGTGGTATTCGTCGGTCAGCTCCCAGGGCGGGCTGTTGCTGATGAGGTGCAATCCGGCGAGCAAAAGTGTTCGCCGCGAAAGAAGGAAAAGTCCGTTGGGCACCTGGGTATCGGGAAAGCTATTCAGAACATCCGGGTCGGAAAGCCGCTCGAGACACCACTCAATCTCCTCGGCGAGCTGGATGCGCCTCAAGGCATCCGTTTGCCCGCCTACGCCGAGGTTGACAAGGGCTTCTCCGTAAATCATGTACGCGACGATCCCCGCCTCGGGAAAAAATCTCTCGAAATGTTCCTGGCCGTTGTGATTTCTTAGCTGGTCGCCCACGAACCGGAGCATGGCATCGGCTTGTTCGAGCCTCTGGCGACGCGACTGCCCGGCGATCCGCCACGCGCGATGGGCGAAGCTCCCAAAGAATATCGCCACCGCGAGAGCAAACCCCGCCGACCACATAACGGACCACCGCTTGATCCACAAAGATTGTGTCATGACTTCTCGATTGAGAACGGATCGTGATTCTCGGCCGCCCATGTTCCTCGGAATTATTCGAGGTCCTTGTCGTGGGCGTACTTGCTGACGATTTCCCTTCGCTGTCGCACTCTCAGCGAGTCAAAGCCGAGCCAGTGCCCTGATGATCTTGGGTCTTTCCCGGTGCACTCGAGTCGGACAACGTGTCTGCCCGGCTTGATCCAGAAGTTCCCTATGTGATGCTCTTTCACCGTCGTCTCCGGCGAGTAGAGGTTAATCGGGCGCCCCATAGGCTTGCCGTCCAGCGAGACCTGATAGGTCCCGAAGTCGTAGGAATGTGTCAGAACCAGCACCAGGCATTTGGGCTCGTGCTTCGCTATAGTGAAGGGCGCTTCGAGCCACGCTCCCTCCGCTTCAGGCGGGCGATAGAGAATCTGACCACCGTTCGTCCATAGATGCCCCTCCTGAGTGACCGCCTTTCCGATCCCATGGGGGATTCTCTCTCCGTAGTCTTTTCCAGCGAAGATTGTGTCAATCTCCGGCAGCTTCCGCTCCGCTGCCGAAGGCAGGGCGGTGAATTTCTTGCTCGGCCCCACCTGGTACCAGAAGGCGACGCTCGCGTAATCGTCGGTTCGCTCGGTGAAGCCATTGATCTTGTTGGCGGCAGTTTCGTCTGCGGAAATCCATCCGTAGTGCTCGATGGTCACGCGAATGGACTTATTGAAAACAATCGGGTCGCCAACGTGCCAGCGGTAGGCGACGGTCTTTGAGCCAATCTCCCTGACACCCTCCGTGTACGGCACTCCGAAGTACGGGAAGTTACATTCCCGCAACCCCCATGCACACAAGAAGTAATCCTCTGTGCCTGTCCCCCAGATGGAGGCTTTCTCTTCGCCGTCAATGTAGATTTTTTCATCGCCTTCCCCGAACCATTGGGGGCTGCGGGACCGAACGGAGAGCACTGTGCCAACGTAATGCCCCCGCCCTTCCGCGTCCAGGATCACGTAATCCTTCCCCCTCTGGCAAGGAAACTCCCGGCGATATTGTGCGCAGAAATAGGGGCTATCCGGAGACAGACTTTCCTTCTGAACCCAGTCTATGTTCCAGTACAAGGCGACAAGGGGCTTTTTGCTCTCATTAGTAATGACGATTCTCGCCGATTTTCTGAACGGCATCGGCCAGAAGCAGTTATACGACCTGCCGTTCTCGACTTGAACCGGCACGCTGTTGACGGTCATCCTTATCCCAAAACCGCCCGCGAAAAAGTCCCCCAGAGGAGATTCCACATCAGGCTTTTCTCTTCCGTCCCAGTACATTCGCAGGACAATCTCGGACGGGTCGGCACATCCCACCTTGGATATCCAACTTGGGTGCTTATCGGGAAAGGTGATCCAGATGTGCTTGATGATTCCGGGTCCCTTCAAGTCCGCCAGCGTGCACGATTCGCCCGACTTGACCAACCGGTTGTCCCAGTTGCTGCTCGGATCGTAGTTGCCGGATTTGTCCCTCGCGGTGGACGTCGCCCTGCGACTCCGGCCTTTCTGGAGGATTGTAAGCCCGTCGAGTCCTACGCCTCCTCGAACGTTCAAACACCACAACACGACTCCAAAGCTCAACAATGCCAACACGACTCGCTTCATTCCTTCTCTCCTTCTTCCCTTCTCAGAAACTTTCACGTATTTTGCGACAGACCTATTTCGCCCTATCGGGGCGAGAAAAACGGACTGCATCAACACCAATGCCAGCCTCGCTGAATCGCTCTCTTGCCGGGTCGAGGGCATCAAACCCATCCGCCGCCACGGCTACTCCCAAAATCAACACAGCGCTCAGCTCATCAGGGCTTTGGCTGAGGCGCCTCCGCCTTCTTCCCTGCCCGAACAAGCAAAAGGTAGCCCTTCGTGAAAAAGAGCAGGCGGTTGAGCTGAACCAGAAGCTTGCACACGGGATACAACAGGGAGGCAAACAAGAGAGATTTAATGTCCCGCTCGAAATCCTTCTGAGTTACGATTATCCCCTTTGAGGTTTCTTTGCCCTGTCCGGCGCCAAGTCGCCCGTGGATAAACCCGAAAACCGTGTCAACGGCGTGCGAGAAGAATCGCGAATATGTCGTAACTGCCTTAACTGTGAAAAGGGGACCCAGAAGTCGCCGCAGCTCCTGTGCCCGATAACCGGGGCGAACGTGCCCGTGCCGTTCGTCGGTCAAGCCGAGAGCCAGCCGAATGGGCCTCAGAACCGCCCCCGGCTTGGCATGGGGAACGTTTACTATCACCTCACCGCCCGTCCGGAGAACCCGAAAAAGTTCGCGGACGAAAGCTCTGTCCTCCAGAATGTGCTCCATGTAATCAATCACCACCACGATGTCGAAATGCTCATCGGGAAAGGGGAGCTTAGGGCCGAGCAAGCGATGAACGTTCTCCCCCACAATCTTCCGAATAGATTCCACCGCCTCGGGAAGGTCAGCGCTATGCCATGTGCCGCCTTTTTTCCTCAAGAGATAGCTGATGACTCCGTTATCTCCGCCGATATCGAGGCAGGTTTTCCCCTCGAGGGGTGGGAGGAATCGTTCGATGGCCCGGAACTTCTCCTGTTTGAGAACGGACCTCCGATAAAGTCTCACCGCCCAAGGGAGAGGCAGCTCGCGTGATCCCGGCCGATGACCGCCCGTCTCGCGTCGCTCCAAAACGTTCATTTTCCACCGCCCGGCAGGAAAAACGCTTTCGCCTCGCTCATTTCTCTCTCCCGCCGCGTTTGGTCCCAGTCCAACTCCGCTGCCATGATGTCCGCGCATGCTTGAAGTGCCGCCTCGCCAGGGTGGCCGAGGCAGCCGAGGTCGGTCCTGCGGGCGACAACGTCGGCCAGTCTGCACGCCATTTCCTCCCGCACGCCGTGGAGCATTTCCGCTCTCAGCACCTCCTCCGAACCGGGGAGGGTATCGCCCCATGCGGAATCTTCCCGGATGTAGCGGAGAATACGGGGATATTCCGAGCCATAGTTGAATATCAGTCGCCGCATTACGCTTTCACCGATGCGATCGGGCCTTTCTCTGAGCGCCTTTCGCATGAAGTCATCAAACCTTCCCATTTTTCCGCCAAAAATGGGCTTTCTCCTCGTGAGCGTTCTTGGAGGCTTGGGGTACCCGAGTTTTCTGAAAACGAGGTCAACCACCTTCTCCGCCAGAAACCGGCA
>JABMQX010000413.1 GCA_013203085.1 bacterium
CGATTAGTGCTGCCGCACCACCGGCACTCCTCGCCTACATTGCCCTGGGCGCCAACCTGGGCGATAGAGAGCAAAACCTGAAGGCGGCTATTGAGAAAATCGGCGAAATCGCCGGGGTGCGGGTAACGAAAGTTTCCTCGTTCTTCGAGACCGAGCCAGTCGGAGGACCCCCTCAGGGGATGTACCTCAATGCGGCGGTTGAGATTGATTGTACTCTCTCCGCCGGTCAGCTTCTGCGTGAATTGCAGGGGGTCGAAAAAGAGCTCGGTCGAAAAAGACTCGGAAAATGTTTCCCTCGAACGATAGACCTTGATATTCTCCTTTTTGGAGGTGAGGTGATTGATGAAATGGACCTCAAGGTGCCTCACCTGAGGATGCACGACAGACCCTTTGTGCTCGATCCATTAAATGAAATAGCCCCGAACGCAATTCACCCTATTCTGGGTTTGACCGTTGCCGAGTTGACGCGAATGTATCGGGAACGCCACACGGATAAATGAGGCCGGAAAACGCCCGCAGGCTTCCGGTCTCGGAGCAAGCCGACCATGAGTCAGGAAAAAACAACGCCGGAAGTTCTGAGACGAAAGAAGGAAAAGGGTGAGAAAATCACGGCTTTGACCGCCTACGATTATCCCACCGCTCTCTGTCTGAACGAGGCTGGAATAGATATAATTCTCGTCGGGGACAGCTTGGGGATGGTAGTTCTCGGTTATCCGAATACGCTCAAAGTTACAATGGAAAACATGCTTGACCACTGCCGGGCGGTGGCAAGAGGAAATTCGAGGGCACTCCTCGTTGCCGACATGCCGTTTTTGTCGTGCACCGTTTCCATCGCTGACGCTGTCCGCAATGCCGGCCGGATGATTCAGGATGGAGAGATGGAAGCAGTCAAAGTCGAAGGCGGAACCGACATGGCCCGGACCGTTACCGCCATCGTCCGGGCGGGCATCCCCGTCATGGGGCATATCGGTTTCACACCGCAGCAAACGCTGAGGTACGGACGAAAGAGGGTCCGGGGAAGGGATCGCCCGTCAGTGGAGAAGCTCCTGGGGGACGCGGCGGCTGTCGAGGAGGCGGGGGCGTTCGCGATCGTCCTCGAATGCCTGACCGAGGCGGCTGCGAAGGAGATTGCCGAGAAGCTCAGCATACCGACGATCGGCATAGGCTCCGGCGTGCATTGTGATGGGCAAATCCTCGTCACCACGGATATGCTCGGATTCTACGAAGCCGCCTCCTTCAAGCACGTCAAAAGATATGCCGATCTCGCCGGGCTGATGAAAACCGCTTTCAAGGAGTATATCCGCGAAGTGCAGGAGGGGAAATTCCCCGGCAAAGAGCATAGTTTTCAGTAATCGCTGTTGCATCTGCTTCGTTCGCGGCTGCGGCTCCCACGTGGTCAGAGAATGGAACTCATCACCGATATTTCTAAAATGCAGGCGTTCTCCCTCTCTGCAAAGGGAGAGGGCAAAAGGATTGGGTTGGTGCCCACAATGGGGTACCTCCACGAAGGGCATCTCAGTTTGGTCCGTGCTGCCAGGGCTGCCAGCGACACGGTGGTTGTGTCCATATTCGTTAACCCCACGCAGTTCGGCCCGGGGGAGGATTTTGACCGCTATCCCAGCGACCTTGAGAGAGACAAACGCTTGGCGGAGGAGGCGGGGGCGGATGTCATTTTCCATCCCTCGGCCGGCGATATGTATCCGCAGGGTTTTTCAACTTACGTCGAGGAGACCAAGTTGTCGAAGCACCTGTGTGGGTTGTCCCGCCCGACGCATTTTCGCGGCGTGACCACTGTTGTCTTGAAGTTGTTCAATATCGTCCTTCCCGATGCGGCGTATTTCGGGCAGAAGGATGCCCAGCAGGCTCTCATCATCAAGAGGATGGTCCGAGACCTCAATCTACCTGTCAGAATAGAAGTCTTGCCCATCATCAGGGAAGAGGATGGGCTTGCCCTCAGCTCTCGGAACGAATATCTCTCCCCCGAACAGAGAGGACAGGCAACCGTCCTTTACGGGTCGTTGGTGCAGGCCGCAAGGCTTATTGGTTCCGGAGAGAGAAAGGCGAGTAGAATCAAAGAAGCGGTGATGGACATGATCGAGTCGGCGGGAGAGGCACGGATTGATTATGTAAGCATCGTCAACCGCGATACTCTCGACGACGCCGAAGAGTTGCGGGGGAACATCCTCATCGCTCTTGCCGTTTTCATAGGGAAGACGCGGCTGATTGATAACCTGGAACTCAACCTGACTGAGGAGTAAAAAAACGAGAAAATGATGCGAACCGTCCTGAAATCCAAGATTCATCGAGCAACAATAACCGAAACCGAACTCGATTACAGCGGCAGTTTGACCCTCGACCCAGACCTCATGGCCGCCGCCGACCTCCTCCCCGGCGAAAAGGTTCTGGTCGTGAATTTCAACAATGGCACCAGACTCGAAACGTATATCATCGTCGGGGAAAAGGGTTCTTGCACAGTTTGCTTGAACGGTCCCGCCGCACGCCTCGCAATGGTCGGGGACCTTGTCACCGTCATGTCCTTCGCCATTGTTGACGAGGCGGAGGTGCACCAGCTCAAAACCAGGACCGTTCACGTGGATGAGCGCAACCGCGTCACCGAAGTGAAAGAAGAAACAATTTAGTGCCCGAATTCGTCAATCCTCCGGCGTATTGGGCCCTATGAAAGGATTCTCTTGGCAGGATGACGGGATGGGCGAGATTGTCAAAAAGTGAGAAAGGTATCCTGTTATCCTGTCGAAGCAAATACGTCCCCGAACTTGTGAATCAGGCCACTTAGGACGGAGTTTCTCCAATGCTCAGAACTGCCGGAAAAAACAGCCATCCCGACGAGGCAGAGAGAAAGTATCGCGCGGAGATGACGGAGAAGATAGCCGCTCTCAAGGAGAAGCGGAACGCGGTTTTGCTCGTCCACAATTACCAGCGTGACGAGATTCAGGACATCGCCGACATCATGGGCGATTCTCTCGGACTCGCCCGCGCGGCTGCGGAGACCGATAAGGATGTCATCGTCTTCTGCGGCGTGGTGTTCATGGCGGAATCAGCCTCCATCCTCAATCCTAGGAAAACGGTTCTTCTGCCGGTGAAAGAAGCGGGCTGCCCGCTGGCCGACATGGCCACCGTCGAAGAGCTGAGGAAGATCAAAGAGCGCTTTCCCGATGCCGCCGTCGTCAGCTACGTGAATTCATCGGCCCTGGTCAAGGCCGAAAGCGACATCTGCTGCACATCGGCGAACGCCATCAAAGTGGTCAATTCGGTCAAGGAAGACAGAATCATCTTCGTGCCCGACCGAAACCTCGGACGCTACGTCGCCGGACATACCGATAAGGAAATCATCCTCTGGCCGGGATATTGCGAGACGCACGACCGCCTCCGGGCTGCCGACATTCTGGAGTGCAAGAAGAAGTACCCCGATGCCGAAGTCATCGCTCACCCGGAATGCCGGACCGAGGTTCTGGAGCTTGCCGATGCTGCTCTGAGCACGTCGGGCATGCTTAGGTATGCAGAAGGATCGAAAGCCGGGACCATCATCGTAGGCACG
The DNA here is from genome assembly GCA_013203085.1 of bacterium. Classification (GTDB taxonomy): domain Bacteria; phylum Auribacterota; class JABMQX01; order JABMQX01; family JABMQX01; genus JABMQX01. The sequence goes on from JABMQX010000413.1 coordinate 3,557, forward strand.
GAAATCGGCATGGGTTATCGGCTGAAAAGAGAAAATCCGGACAAGACCTTCATTTTCCCTTCCGAATGCCTCATCTGCGAGACGATGAAGATGACGACCCTCGATGCCGTCCATAACGCCCTCGAAAACATGGTCCACGAGATAAGAGTGGACGAGGAAACCCGCCGCAAAGCTAATATCGCCCTCACCCGCATGCTCGAGGTCGTGTGAGGGGCTCCTGATTCGGCTCACCGTCCCGCGACCAGAAGGAGCCTTCCTTCGCATAACTCCTATAAAGGGTGGGCATCGCCGGGACTTCACCTGGCCCCTTGCCCCTCCCAGAACAGTCTTGACTTTGCCTGTGAGGTTTGGGAATATCTGGTTAGTGGTTTGCTGCGGATGACGAGGCTTCCCGCCGGGATACAGCGGGTCAAAGGAATTTCATCTCTTCCAATAGAGAATTCATCTGCACAAAAGAGAAAACGACAACATCTTAAGGAGACAGGAAAATGACAAAGATCGCCATCGGTAGCTGGGCTTACGTCTTCGGGCCCTACGAAAGCAATCCCATACCTCTGGACACAGTCGTAAAGCGTCTCAGCGAGCTCGGGTTTGACGGTATCGAGCTTTGCGGCTTCAAGCCCCACGCCCATCCGGATGATTATCCCACCCCTGAGAAACGCCTGGAATTGGTCAATTTGCTCCAGGACCACAACCTGGAACCCATCGGCATCGCGGCGGACTTCAGCGCCGCTCCTCTCACTGCTGAGGGCGAGGCGGCACAGAACGCCTATCTCGACTGCTTCAAAAGAAACATCGAACTCTGCGCTGACGTGGGCATTCCCAAGATCCGCGTGGACACCTGTGAGGAACCGCCGGAAGCCATCACGGACGAATATGAGAAGAAATTCGGCCGGATTGTTGCAGCCTGGCAAAAAGCCTCCCAAATAGCCCAGGACGCCGGAATCGGCCTCATCTGGGAGTTCGAGCCGGGGTTCATTTTCAACAAACCGAGCGAAATTGTCAGGATGATCGAGGAGGTCGGTCATCCCAATTTCAAGATTCTCATGGACACCTGCCACGCCCACATGGTTGCTTCTCAGGGCGCGAAGCAACCTCCACCAGTAGAGACCCTCGTAGGGGGCGCCGTGGAGTTGATCGGCATGCTCAGGGGAAACATCGGGCACCTCCATCTCATTGATTCGGATAACACCCTTCACGGTAACATGACCAGCACTCACGCTCCCTTCGGACAGGGCGTTCTGGACTTCGATTCGCTCATGCCTGCTATCCTCGACGCGGGATATGACTCGGAGTGGTGGAGTGTGGACCTCTGCTTCTGGCCGCAGGCCTGGGAGGTCACAGAAGCAGGTCTCAAGTTCGTCCGCGAGCTCGCCGAGAAGTACGGCAACTGACGGCGAGGCCGTGGCAGAAGAAGGATCGTCCATGTAACAAGTCGGTATAGCTTTTCGGGCGGGTGAGAAGTCTCATGGCTTGCCGCTGAAGGCTGTCTGCCCGCCGAAGTCTTTTCTGTGATACAGGATGAAAAGGAGGTTTCCTATGGCAGAGAGAATGAAAGCTCAAGTGTTCTACGAACCGCTCAAGATGCAGCTTGAGGAGCGGGACAAGCCGGAAATCGCCCCGCACGAAATCCTGGTCGAGGTCAAGTCGGTTGGCATCTGCGGCTCGGATGTGGCCTACTATTTCGGTGATAGCCCTCTGGAGACGCCCGACGGCAAGGGACCTCTGGTCCTCGGTCACGAGTTCAGCGGTGTGGTCGCGGAAGTCGGAGCGATGGTTGCCGAAGCGAAGCTATTCTCTCCTGGCGAGAGAGTAGTGCTTGACCCGGTGCAGTACTGCAATGCCTGTGAGATTTGCAAGCGGGGCTACGTGAACCTCTGCGAGAACAAGGATGTGCTGGGGGTTTCCGCAGACGGCGGCTTCGCCGGATACTGCAAGTCGCATTATACCGGCGTGCACCGCATCCCGGAGGGCGTGTCCTTCGAGCACGCTGCCCTGACGGAACCTCTCGCCTGTGCCACCTACGGCGTGCAGAACATGAAAATAAGCCCCGGGAATTTCTGCGTGGTGATCGGCGCCGGCGCCATCGGGCTGATGATGCTTCAGTTGGTCAAATCGTCCGGCGCGGGCAAGGCAGTCCTCGTGGACATCTTGGACTACCGACTGGAACTGGGGAAAGAGCTCGGCGCAGATGAAGTCATCAACACCGGCGACAGTAGCTCGCCTTACTTCGTCGAGGACCTTCGCAAAAAGATCGAGGAGATGACCGGCGGGAAATTCGCGGACCGTGTCATCACACCAACCGGTTCGGTGGATGCCATGGAGACGGCTCTCGCAATCGCGGGCCGGCGCTCCATAATCGTGTATTTCGGCCTGCCCGGGGCGACCGACAAGATCAAGGTCCCGGCTCTCGATTCCATCTTCTGGGATAAGACCATTCGCTTCTCGTGGCTGGCGCCCTTCACCTGGCCGACGGCACTTCAGGCCCTCGCTGCCGGACTGGTCAAAGTGGATCAGTTGGTGACGCACAAGTACGCCCTCAAGGACCTCGAGAGAGCTCTCGGGGAGGTCAAGGAGCGCAAAGGAAACGTAGTCAAGGCAGTCGTCACCGTTTCAGAATAGGAGAATCCGATCACGGAATTCGGATTGAATTTGCTACTGTGGAGAGGAGCACGGTGTCATGAAATTCGGATTGAATTCGCTACTGTGGACAGGGTCCTTTTCCAATGAAACGCTGGACCTAATAGACAAGATCGCCGACATGGGCTTCGACGGCGCCGAGATCACCCTCATTGACCTCGATCTGGTTGATGTGCAAAAGACGGCTGAAAGGCTGAAGGCTCGAGGGCTCGAATGCATTGCGTGCGCCATCATGACCGAGGACGCCAACCCGATTAGCTCCGACCCCGATGTCCGAAAGCAGGCAGTCAAGAGGTTGGAGCGGTGCATCGAGATGGCGGACGGCCTCGGAGCGAGGGTTCTCGCTGGCCCCCTCTATGCGCCCGTGGGTTACCTCGTTGGCCGCCGTCGAACGGAGGACGAATGGGGTTGGTGTCGAGACGTGTTGAAGGAAGCCGCGAAAAAAGCCCAGCAGTACGGCATCACCATGGCCCTCGAATGCCTCAATCGCTTCGAGACGTTCCTTCTCAACACCTGTGAGGATACCGTGAGAATGTGCAAGGATGTCGGCGAGCCGTGCATGAAGGTTCACTTCGACACCTTCCACGCTAATATCGAGGAGAAGAACGTCACCGAAGCGGCCAGAAATACTGGCGAGTTCCTGGGGCATTTTCACGCCTCGGAGAATGACCGTGGCATGATCGGCTCAGGCCATATCAATTATCCCGAGGTCTTCGGTGTCCTCAAAGAGATCGGGTACGACGAGTGGATCGTCATCGAGGCTTTCGGTTCGAGCTTCAAGGAGCTTGCCGCCGCGTGCTGCATCTGGCGAGACCTTGTCCCCGACCCCGATGTGCTGGCGAGAGAAGGCCTGAAGTATGTCAAGGGAATCATCGCTGCTTGAGCGAGAAACGGCATCCGGCCGCAAGCGACTCTTTCGGCCCTGGGAGCGGTTTTCTTTGAATTCGCCCCCTGGGCCGTTTCCTTCAAGGTAATGTGGAAGCGAGTTGTCCTCAATGAAAGGGCTCTATCTTCTCCCGAGGAGGAGCCATCGGGCTACTTCGTCGTCCTCTACATCTCCTGCCTCAACCCGCAATCGCTTCGCCCTTCCTGATGCCTTGTAAGCGGCCAGAGCAAAATCGGTCTGGAATTTCCCTCGGGTATCGAACAAGAAGAGGCCTCGCGGCACACAAAGTCCGGCTGCAACTCGTCCTCCTCCGGCACGCAGTATCCCCGGAATTAAATAGTCCCCCGCCCAGGCAGAGCCGTCGTCGGAAAAACCGTTCACGTCTATCGCTGCCCGGCGCACCTGGGGAGCAAGAGCGTTCGCCAGGAGGCACCATATCCCCGCTGCGTCGAGTCCCACCAGATCAACCCCCCTGACATCATCACGGGAGTGAAGGTAGCCGATTGCGGTCAGTATGTCCTGCACACGAAGAGCCAGGTCTGTCCTATTGTAAGTCAGCCAGTGCTTCTCTGTCTTCTTTCGCTCACCGGTTTTCAACTCCCCCACCTGAAAGCAATCAATGGACATGACCGTTCTGCCCTTCTTCAGCAACCTCGTAACGAGAGGGGATAGAGGCTGTCCCATGGCCATGACCGCATTCTTGCCCTGCGGGTGGACTATCAATGCCGCACGCTTCTTGCCGGAGCCGGAATCCGGGACAATAAGAGTCGCGGGAATCGCCTCGTGTTTTCCCTTTCTTCCCACCAGCAGTTTGGTGGTGGTGAATTCTTCGTGAGCCGCACTGGCAACTTCTTCGACGACGATATCTGCTTTTGCAGGAACCGCCGCGGACAACGTATGCTGAAGTCCCACCGACATGGTTTTGCGAAATATCTTCAAGGCAGAAGCGTCGGTCGGCTTCAGGCGCTCGATCTGCCTCGTCGCCGATTCGATCAGATAGTTTTTCAACTGGTCGGGGTTGAGGGCATTGGGGGGACGGGGATGGGTTTCGGTGAACACTCGCAAGTCCTCGTCTTTCTCCACGGTAAACGCTTGTTCCTTCAGCTTCGCGGGGTCCGCGATTCCCAGCAGCCATTTTCCGAACCAGGCGTAAACAGCTTCCCGGGAATCCTTATTGTAGTTGTGCCCTGTGTCGAACTGCACACATCTGACTTTATCCTCCGCGCCGATAAGCTTGTAGATGCTCCGAATATCCGGATACTCAACGGTGGGGTTGTTTTTCGTCCAGTCCCCTGTGGCGGCCACGAGGATCAGCGGCCGGGGCGCCATCAGAGATGCGATCTCGACGTTGTAGGTCTCCAACCGCAAAAGGGGCGCGTTCTCACATTCACAGCCTCCCTGAAAATGGGCGGAGATCATGCAGACGGGAGCTGCGACTTTGATTCTGTCGTCCACCGCCATGAGCGTAAATGTCTGGGTCCCCCCGCCGGATGCTCCCGTGCACCCTATCTGGTTGGCGTTCACGTCCGGTAAAGAGGAGATGAAATCTACAGCCCTTATGCTGTCCCAGAGGTGTAGTCCCATCAGGCTGGTTCCCCATAGCTCATCGTGGAAGGAATGTTTGAGCTGGTTGGAGTCGGTGTACCCGACCATATCGTAGCTGAACACCACATAGCCCTGCCGGGCGAGGTTGATGCAGCGGCCCGGAACTGACCCTGCGCCGTCACTGTGCAGGCGACCTCGCCCCCAGTGTCCGTGAGGGCAAAGGACACCCGGGAAGGGACCCTTCTTGCCTAAGGGGCGATAAAGATTGCCTGTCACGAAGAACCGAGGATAGCTCTCAAAACAGACCTTCTCCACGGAGTATCCCTCGCGTTCGATCCGGCCAAAGATTCTGGGATTGAGTGGCGTCTTCTCCGGCGCCGGCCACAATCCCGTGCTGACGAGTATGTTATCCCGGACAGCGGCAGCCCTTCGCATCCACTCTTTTCGGGAGCGGAATTGAGCAAATGTTCGAGGCGTGCGCAGACCGAACTCCTCGCTTACGCGTGTGTCTCGCATACTCGCCGCGGAAATGGCGTGCGCTTCCCCCTCCGACGCAACGGAGCGACCAGCGGGTATCAGTGAGCACATTGCCAAAATGAACACAAGTGTAAGACCCAGTGCTGTCAATCGCATCTACCTGCCCTCCAAATAAAATCATTCCATCCGGGCGTTCCGAAGCCTCTCCCGCCAGCGAGCGGGCAAAACACAGCCCTGCCCGCGGTCTTCTTGAAAAAGCCTCATCCCGCCTTTCGTTGCCCGACCGTTCTCGCAACCAGCCTAATAGCATCTTGCTTGCAGAGGCTGCGGCACACGCCGCACCCGTAACACTTTGTTTGGTCAATAAAGCACTTCCCCTCCAGCAGCGAAAACCCGACCGCCCCGAACTGGCAGAGGCGAACGCACTCTCTGCAACCGACGCAGCGTTCCGCGTCGATTTCGGCCACGTACTCCGCCCGAAACATCACCGGGAGCTCCAGCCCGACGGTGCTTCGCATAGCCAGGCATTCCGCCCGGTCACAGTTACAGACCGCTCCAATAAAGGGCGTGCGAAAAGTCCACACGCTGTGAACGAGGCCTTTCCTGTCAAAGGCACGGACATAGTCCATCGCCTCCTCGCAGCTCAGGTTTTCGAACCGGGAGACATCCGGAGAACCGAAGAAGTCCATGTTCATCCCGTCGAACCAGTGGGGCGGGCCGATGCTGACTCCGAAACAATACCGCCCTTCCTTGTGTTTTGCCGCCCACCGGCATCCGCACGGCACTCTGACTATCGCGCTCGTCATCTCGAATATGCGTTCCACGTCCTCTAAGGGAACAACCTGACCGTAATGAACGGGCTTGAGCCGCCTGACCAAAAAGCGCTTGATCAACCCGGGAATCTCTTTGCCCTGAGCGAGGCGAGTTTCCAGACGGCTGATCTGCTTTTCGCCCTCACCGATTGTGCGAGACATGAATTCCCGGATGAACTTCCTCCTCCTGAGATCACTGACAAGGTCGAGGGAATAATTCTTGAGGTTGAGATACCACTTCTTTCCTTCGCCGTGTTTAATGCAGAATTCGCACATCCGTTTTCCTCCCGGCTCACTTTCAGGAGCACCGAGTACCGCTTGGAAGCCGCTCCTCCCACCTTCCGTTTCGTAATCATAGGGCAGTATAAAATGCCCGGCAAGGAAAACTTGTGCGAGACGCTCCCGATCACCGGCAAGTACCATATTCCATCTCCACGGGATGTCAAAGAAGAGCAAGCTTGACAAAATGGCAAAAATGCGCAGAATTGACTCGTTGTCTCATCGCAATGGGCAGTGCTGGGGGAGAGGGCTTCGTCAAAACAGCGATCATGTCGGGAGCGGATCGCTCCACGTACCGGGTGCCCCATGTGAAAAAGAAAAGTACGGTTCTCGTCATTGATGATTATCCTTCCGCCAGAGATGCCGTCAGCTCTGCTCTCAAGGGCGACTTTGACTGTCTCTCCGCCGAGTCCGCCCAGGGTGGGCTTGAAATCCTCGTGAGGAACCCTGTTGATGCGGTCGTTTTGGATATTCAAATGCCTGAAATGGACGGCATCGAGGTTCTCAAGCGCATCAAGGAGATGGGGATCAACACGCAGGTCATCCTTCTAACCGGGCACGGCAGCCTCGAGACCGCCAAAGAGGCGGTTCGGTACGGCGCCTTCGACTACCTGATTAAACCTTTTGACATCTTCAACCTGAGAGAAGTCGTTGCCGGGGCCGTCGAAAAGAAACGCCTTCTCGAAAGGGAGGGGAAGGATGACAGGCTTGAAAAGGTTGCTCGCGCGCTGACGACGAAGTTGGCGGAAGCGAGCCGGTTAGCCCGGGTAAGCGAGCTATCCTCCGAGGCTCTCACGGAAATGAAGAATCCCCTCACCGCTATCCTCGGCTACACTCAGATGATCCTCAAGAAGATCAAAGACCGCCGAATCAGGTTTTTCGGGACCAAGCCGCTGCAGTACCTTTCCATCATCGAGGAGGAGGCGCTGAGATGCGTTGAGATCGCGTCGAGGCTGGCATCCGCGCCGGAAGAGGGCCGAGACCGGAGCGGTGCAACAGTCAACGAAATCCTTCTCAACGTTGTCGCCCTTCTTCGTCCTCAATGTTCCATGAGCAGCATTGACTTTGTCGTAGCTCCTTTGCAAGAAAAGGTCATTGTTGATCTTCATGCCGATGATCTTCACGCCGTGCTGATAAATCTCGTGCTGAATTCCATGGAAGCTATCGAGGGACCGGGCGAGATCAGCATGAAGGGCTACAAGACGACCACGGACAGGCTTATGCTCAACATTGCCTCCCAGTCGGAGGAACAGTTCCTACAACATCTTCCGCACGATTCTCTGGTGGGAGTCGAAGTGTCCGACACGGGGCGAGGGATAGACAAGCCGCACCTCGAGCGAATCTTCGAGCCTTTCTTCACCACCAAAACCGATACCGCCGGCGCAGGACTCGGCTTGTCTATCTGCAAAGAAAAGATCGAAGGGGGCGGCGGGCACATCGGAGTGGTGAGATCGAGGCCGGGACGAACCACCATGAGAATCCTGTTGCCCATCTCTTCGCGTGTGTGACATTCCAGCCGGGCGAATGTCATGTCTGGGCAGTCGTGATTTCGCAGATTTGACCTAACATCCGACAGATCCGCCGAAAGGGCGAGCTGTCTTGGACGGCAGAGTACACCTTCGGCTGGGAAGTTTCGACATGCAGAACGTTAAGGCAGACAAAGATGGGACCCTTTGTCAACATCACACGCCGCACAAAGATTGTCGTGCTCACCGGCGCCGGCATCAGTGCTGAATCCGGTGTTCCCACGTTCCGCGACAAGGGAGGGATATGGGAAAAGTACGACCTGATGTCGGTGGCAACGCCTCAGGCGTTCGAGGGAGACCCGCAGTTGGTGTGGCGTTTCTACAATGAGAGAAGAAAGCAAGGGAAATCCGTCCAGCCAAATCCCGCCCATTACGCCCTCGCCCGGTTCGAGCGGCTGCTGCCGGAGGTGGACTTCGCTCTTATCACCCAGAACGTTGACCACCTACACAGAGAAGCTGGCAGCAAAAACGTCTATCACATGCACGGCGAACTGAGCAAAACTCGTTGCACCAGGTGCGAGAGAGTCGAGGAGAGGCTGGACGAGCTTCCCGACCTACCTCGCTGTTCGTGCGGCGGCTTGCTGCGGCCGCATATCGTATGGTTCGGGGAAATACCCTTCGGGACGGACAAGCTCTATCAGATGGTCGAAGAATGCGACCTGTTTCTGGTGGTTGGAACGAGCGGGCTCGTGCATCCCGCCGCAGGGTTTGTCATCCATGGTAAAAGACACGGCGCGGTCACAGTCGGCGTCAACCTCACCCCACCGGAAAACCGCCTCTACCTTGACTATTTCTATGAGGGAAAGGCAGGAGAGATCCTTCCTAAACTCGTGAACCACTGGGTGAGCTGCCTGGATAGTTAGCGCCCGTTATGGGGCAATGGTCCTTTCGAGCATCCGCGAAAAGGTCCCAGGGCAATATCTCTTCTTCGGGAATCCTTCGGCAGGCGAGCTCCTCGATGGCGCTCGGGGGCACAGCTCCCCTTTCCACCCACCTGCTCATAGACCTGTTGCCTCGGGAAAACGCCGCTTCCATCTGCGAGTGTCTTGCGCTTCCGGCGGAAAATGTTACTCCGGGCATCCTGCGGAGTTCCTTTTGCAGGTAAGATATTGTCCTTCTGAGATAATCCGAAGGCCTCATACCAATTCTCTGATAGGGTGTTCGAGCTTTCGGCACGAAGGGAGAAAGACTGACCTTGACCCGAATGATGGAGGAAAGCTCCGCTACCCGCGAGATAATCTGCCCGACATCATCCTGCTCCTCACCCGGAAGCCCCACGATGAAATAGACTTTCAATGATGGAATACCGGACTCCTTGACAATCCGCGCGCATTCAGTTAGCTCAACATTTGAAAGAGCTTTCCCCACGTTTCTTCTCATCTTTTCCGAGCCGCCTTCGGGCGCGATGGTCAACGTTTTGACTCCCCCTCTGGAAAGGGCTTGCGCAAGCTCTGCACTTACTTTACCCGGACGGACGCTGGAGATAGAGATGTTCGCCCCTCGTTCTACGAGCCAGCCACATATTTCCTGGATGTGAGGATGTTCGCCAACAGCCGCCCCCAGCAGGCCCACCCGCTTCTCGCCCCGGAGTTTCCCTTCCACGGCTGCAATCACGCATTCTGCGGAGCGATACCTCGCTGGACCGTAAATTGACTTCACCCCACAGAATTTGCACGCTCGCGGGCAGCCCCGCGAAACCTCCACCAGAAGCCTCTGACCGAAAACGGTATTTGGCGTTAGGACTTCAGTCGTGGTGTCGAATTGTTCGATGTCCGGCGGCGGGTTTCTCCGGACGGGATATGGGGCATCTCCGATGACCTCGACTCCGCGAAGCCGCCCTCTCTCGTCAATATCGGTTTGATAAAAGCATGGAACGTACACGCCGTCTATTCGGGCCAGGTTTTCCTTGAGGGAGACCTTCCCCTTCGCTTTCCTCGCCGCCACTGTGGAGAGAATCGCGTCCAGAGCGGTCTCCCCCTCTCCGATGACCATCGCGTCCACGAAGTCTGCGATCGGTTCAGGGTTCAACATGACCGCTGCGCCCCCAGCCAGGATAAGAGGATGTCCGTCATCCCTTTCCTCACTCCGGGGCGGAATTTTTGCCCTGCGGAGCACTTCCAGAATGTTGGGGTAATCGAGCTCAAATGACACAGAAAAAGCCACGACGTCGGAACTCGACAGCGTGCCACCCGACTCCAGCGTCACTGCCTCCTTTTCCTCGAGAAGGAAGCTTCGCTCGCAGCGCCCAAGGGGGTTTCTGTTGATGAGGCCATACACTGTCTGGAAGCCAAGATTGCTCATCCCCAGTCGGTAGGAGTTCGGATAAACGAGCGCCACCCTGACGTCGCCATACATTTTGGCAATCGTCCCTTTTTCGGAACCGATCAATCGCCCTATCTCTTTTCTGGTGCTCGCTCGCACCGCGTTCCTCCTCACCGCAGCAGTGAATTTACTACGCCTTCTGCGGGAAGCTCTCCCTCAATCGCGCTTCGCAGCATGGCGCTGATGACGGCAGTGATTTCCGCACGCTGTTCCTTCGAGAGCTTTATTCTTCCGGAGCGTTCAAACGAAGTCTCGGCCAGCCGTTTCAAAGCCAGCAGCGCCCCCCGCGACAAGCTCCACCTGTGACCTTTTCCACACGCCCCGCAAAGGAAAACTCCCGAGCCCTCGCCGTAGCTCACACGTCCTTTTAAGGAAGAGGCACACTGACCGCAAACGGTCAGGCTGGGCAGTCTTCCGAAGTGGCGGAGAAGAGATAGTTGGAAAACTATCGGGATATTTCCCGGATGTGAAAGACCCTGAATCGCCGATAATGACGCGGACAATAACTCAAAGACCGCCGGGTCGGCGTCCTCCTCCGGCTGGGTCCGGTCTATCAAAGACAGAAAGAACAGCCCGCGGGCTATCCTCGGCAACTGCTCCCTGAGCCCAAGATTCGAGTCGAGCAAATGTGCTTCTTTGAGAGTATGCAGACTTTTTCTGCCCTGAATGTAAACGATCTCCAACAACGACAGGGGCTCAAGTATTCCCAGAAAATCGCTTTTCTTTCTCTTGGCGCCCTTCGCCAGTGTGCGGACTTTGCCGTGGTCCCGAGTATAGATGGTGACGATCTTGCTGGTGTTGGAATAGTCTGTGCACTTCAGAACGATGCCAACTGTTCTATGGAATATCAAAGCTCTGCTCCCGCAATCGTCGGGGCAAAAGAAACGGAAGCGGCGTGCGCTTCCTCATGCCAACGTCTCATCCAAGCCGCCGTCTGGCTCCCTCAACCTGAGTGTGGCGTCGGGGCCTCCTGTTGTTGCTGAGCTATTTCTTCCCTTTTATGTCTTGCCTCGAGAGCACTCATCGCTTCTTGATACTCCGGGACGACTGCTCCCCCCGATATGATCATTTTCAAGGCATCTTCGACCTTCATCTCCAACTGCACCGCGTGCTCTTCCGGGACCATAACAAACCATCCGGAAGTGGGATTGGGCGTCGTCGGCAGAAAGACGTTCAGAAGGCTTTTCTCTGTTCTGGCCTTGATCTCCCCTCTCCCGGGCGAAGTGACAAAGCCGAGGGTGTAAAGGCCCCTGCGGGGATATTCCAGCAAGACGACGTGTGTGAAAACCGTTTTGTTACCACCCCAGAAAGCCTGGCTGATCTGCTTGAGACCTATGTAAACCCGGTTCACAATGGGAATCCTCTCGAAAAATATCTCCCCGAGATGGAGAATATGCCTCCCCAAGAAATTTCTTGCCAGAGCCCCGATCAGCACCGTCAGCCCCAGCATGAGAAGCAGAACCATCACCCGAAACACGAGCACAAGAGGCTTTTCTTCAAAGAAGGCCGGGTATCTTGCGAAGGTATTCTGCAACCATTTGAAGCCCGGGTCCGTGACCGTGCCTACTAACCACCAGAACAGCGCCATCGTCCCTAACAACGGCACCAAGACAAGCACCCCAGCGACAAAATTGTTTCTCAGCCAGCTCTTGAAATTCACTCTTTGCCCCCTCTTTTTTCGTCCGAACTATTCCCTTCTTCAGACAAGGGCACCAGTTTGACCCGGTGAACTCGTCTGTCATCCGCCTCTAAGACGGTAACAATTATTCCGTTCGATTTGAACGTTTCCCCTTGCTGAGGTACTTTGCCCAGCGTGGCGACCACAAACCCGCCAATCGTATCGTAGCCGCTGCCGTCGGGGAGCTTGATCTTCAGCTCTTCCGAGGCATCGTCAATTGACATTTTTGCGTTGACGATGTAGCCGCCATCCTTGGTCTGCGCGAAAAGCTCCTGCTGGCGGTCGAACTCGTCTTCGATCTCTCCGACGATTTCTTCGAGAAGGTCCTCGATGGTCACCAAGCCAGCGGTGTTGCCGTATTCGTCAACGACCGCAACCATGTGTTGGCGGTTTTGCTGAAATTCCCTCAGCAGGTCGCTGACGTTTTTCGTCTCAGGCACGAAGGTGATGGGATGCATCACATCCTTCACCCTGATCCCCGCCAGCTCTTCCCGCGACGGGTACTTCAGGAGGTCTTTGCTCAGAAAAAGCCCGACTATGTTATCAACGTTCTCTGCGTAAACGGGGAACCGCGAATGCCCTGTCTGAAGTATCTGCTCTCGCACCTGGTCGGCGGTCATGTGTTCTTCCACACAATGCATGTCCAGCCTTGGCACCATCACCTCCCGGACAATTGTCTCCGTCATGTCATATATGCTGGATATGAGCACCTTCTCACTCTCTTCGAGTTGAGCCTCTCTCCCCTCGCTGTCCCACACTGCAGAACCGGCGCTTTGGAGCGGCGATAGGGTGAGCCTTTCTTCTTTTCGCCCCAGAAGTTTTCCGAAGAGCAGTGAGACCCGTTGTAAGGCGAGCCCCACAGGAAGAACCACCCAGTTTAGCAAAAGAAGCGGCGCAACCGCAAGTCTCAGCGTTGGCTCGCGGCGAGAATTCACGAGCAGCCTCGGCACGCCTTCCGAGAAAAACAGAACGCAGGCCGCGCTGGCGAGAAAAGAGATCGCCATCCTCCAGCCAGCGGCTATTCCGGGAGCCACGCGACTCAGCCATGCAAGGAGAATCAGCGGCGCCGCGACCCTGGCAGCGTTGCTCGCCACGACTACGTTCAGAAGAAGACGCTCCGCTTCCTTAGGAAAACTCCCTCTGTCTTCTCCTTGTTTCCTTTTTCCGAACAACTCCTTGAAACGAGAGGAACTCAAGGAAGGAAGGGACAGTCTTGCCCAGTTCGAGAAGGCTGCTAAACCTATCATCAGTGCGAACAGAACGAACAAGCTCGTCGAAGACAACTCTCATCACTCCTTTTTCTTCGCAACAAGACATCCCTGCCCTGCCGGGAGAATCCTTTCATGGTTCCCCTCTCGCCGTACTTCTTGCCATCGGCCCCTCGGCAGCTTTTCATCATGCGCCCCGTGACCTATCCGGTTCTTATGAACAGCCCACGCTCGCCTGCCTCTTGCAACAGCTCTTTTTCTCTCCGCCTCATTTTCCTTGCGGCGGTCTCGTTGACATCGTCATATCCGAGCAGATGTAAGAGTCCGTGAATCAAGTACAGCGAGAGCTCGTTTTCCGCCTTCAGTTCGTGCTCCTTTGCATAGGAAATCGCTCGTTCCGCGGAGACGACCACGTCTCCCAGAATCTCCGGGCGGAAGTTCAAATGTTCCTCGCCGCTCATCGGGAAGGCAAGGACGTCGGTCGGACCATTTCTCCCCAGGTGCCTGGCGTTCAGTTCGCTGATCTCCGTGTCGTCAACGAAAAGAACGCTCACCTCCTTTTCCGAGGCGCCTTCCCGCTGTAAGACGAATTCCGCAAGGGCCTCCACGCTACTTGGTAGGACGTTCATCGCCTTTTGCGAGTTCCTGAACAGGACGCTCATTCGTCTCCCTCTTATCTTCTTTTCCCTCCTCCGGATATTTTACCCGCTGGTGGAGGGTGTTGAGCAGGATGCGGTCAAATGTCCCCTCGATCTTATGGAGGTCTTTCAGGGTCAGGTCGCATTCATCAAGCTGCCCGTCTTCGAACTTCATCCTGATAGTGTTCCTGACGACGGCGCGTATCTTCGGGGTTGCGGGCTTCTCGAGCGAGCGAGAAGCCGCCTCCACGGAATCCGCCAGCATAATGATCGCGCCTTCGCGGCTTTGCGGACGGGGGCCGGGGTACCGAAACTCCTTCTCATCCACTGTGGAACCGCTCTCGCTGCTTTCCTCCGCACGCCGGTAGAAATAGTAGTCCAGGCTTGTCCCATGGTGTTGCTTGATTATATCAATGAGAATCTTGTTGAGCTTGTGCTTGCAGGCAAGGTCCACGCCGTCCTTCACGTGGGACAGAATGATCAAGTTGCTCATGCTCGGGTTGAGCGTAGCATGTTTGCTCTTTCCAAAGGCTTCGTTCTCGCTGAAATAGAGGGGCTTTTTCAGTTTTCCGATGTCGTGGAAATAGGAACCAACCCTCGCCAAAAGGGGATTCGCCCCGACGGCTTCCGCGGCGCTCTCCGCCAGGTTGCCGACCATGAGCGAATGATAGTACGTCCCCGGCGCCTCCATGATCAGCCTTTTTAGGAGGGGGTGATTGGAATCGGCCAGCTCAACCAGGCTGACATTCGTCGGAATCTTGAACGCCCATTCAAATGCTGGCAGAAAGACGGCCGCCAGGACAATTGACCCCATGGCAACGGCTACTCCTCCCCCTGCCTGGACCACCAGGGTGCCGACTTTCGCATCTGTCAGCGCTCCGATTGCCGCAATAATCAGACCATTCACCACTCCTACTGCTGCCCCTGTCTTGATGAAATCCTTCCGGTGGCGCACACCGCCGGCGAAGAAAGCCGCCGCCCAGCCCCCAAGCATCCCCACGAGCACCGGCGAAAGGGAACTTCCGAAGCTCATTCCTACAAGAATCGCCATAGGTATAGTCACAAAGGCCGCCAAACGGAGACCCAGCATCATGGAGATCACGAAGCTGCCAAACGGCACCGCTATCGGATAGCCAAGAAAAACCGAAGCCGGACGCATGTACGTCAAAACCTTCGAAATGCCCACGCTCATCAGTGCCAAAACTGCGAGCAGTATCAGACGCGAGTTGCTGGCAAAAATATCGCTGTGAAATCTCGCCAGAAACACCGCCGAACCGACCACCATCGCCGATACCACGAGAGCTGCTCCCGCGAGGCCAAACAGCCGTGCCCTTGGGGAGCGTTTCTCGCTCAAGGCTTTTCTCATTTCTTCCACCTGGATGACGTGCGCCGGCGTGATCTCGTTTCCCCTCTCAATAATCTTCGTCCCTTGCTTCACTGTCGTGAATTGCTCGAGAACGGATTTCCTTGCGAAGGCCTGCAGCTTGTTCACAGCCTCGGTATCATCTTGCCGGTACGCTGGCGTCAGATCGCTTGTGAAATGATAGGCAATCACTCTCAACAACCGGTTCATTTCGTCGTTTACGGAGGATGAAAATCTTTTCGTGATTCTGTCCCGCAACGCCGCCCGCACCTCATCCCCGGACAGCACTTCCACACCTGTTTGCTCCGGCGGGGCGAGAACAGCCACCGGAGCGATTCTGTTGCGGCAAGCGCCCACAATGATCTGTTTTAGGTCCGAGAGAAGTTGCGTGGCGTTCGCCGTGATGACGAGTTGCCTGACTTCGTCGGGGCCGAGGGAGGGGAGCAGTTCATGAACGCTATTCAGCAAAACGGTTGCAGATGAGGGATCCTTCGCCTGGGAGGCTTTCCTGACGAGGCCGATCAGCTTGTCAAGGTCCTGCGCCACGCGCCTTTCATCCAGCTTATAGACCGTCGGGACCCTCTGAGCTTCCTCCTGTCTTTGCGACTCGGTCTTGGCGTCGTCGCGAAACGTGAAGTCAATGGAGGCATAAACGTCCTCGAGGGCACTTTCGCCAACGGTCAACCTCGGCCAGTAATAGTATCCCCCGGACTGGAGAATCAGCACTACCAGCGACACGAAGAGGAGCGCCGTGGCGGCTCTGGCCACAGCGGATACCTGGAAGAAGGAGAGGAAACTGGGCGTCTCACCCGTCTTTCTCTTGACGCCCATAGAAAGACCCCGCCTCTTCAACTTCCTTTTCCTCAAGACCTTGCTGAAAAACTGGAAGGCTTTTGGCACACCCATGAGCATATCCCCCGGCTTCCTCTATGCGGAGCGTCCCTCCGAAGCACTCAGGGGGTCCTCTGCGTCGGCTTTTTCTGCGAGTTTTTTATCCATATCGTCGTAGGCGCGGACTATCTTTTGAACGAGCTCGTGCCGGACGACATCGCTCTCCGTGAGGTAGCAAAACTTGATCCCTTCAATTCCCTGGAGTATCCCCCGGACCTCCACCAGCCCCGAGGCCCTTTTCTGGGGCAGATCAATCTGTGTTATGTCGCCCGTCACAACCGCCTTGGAGTTGAAGCCAAGCCTTGTGAGAAACATCTTCATTTGTTCTGAAGTGGTATTCTGGGCTTCGTCGAGGATGATGAATGCGTCGTTCAAGGTTCGCCCTCGCATGAAGGCAAGGGGCGCCACCTCGATGACGCCGTCGGCCATGAGCTTCTGGATTCTTGGAATCTCCATCATTTCGTAGAGAGCATCGTAAAGGGGGCGGAGGTATGGAGAGACTTTTTCCGCCACATCTCCCGGGAGGAACCCCAATTTCTCCCCCGCTTCCACCGCTGGTCTGGCAAGGATCAGACGGCTGACTTCATCGTTGACCAGAGCCGAAACAGCCATCGCCATCGCCACATAGGTCTTACCCGTCCCCGCCGGACCTATCGCGAAGACGATGTCGTACTTCCGCATACTCTCGACATACTCTCTCTGTCCAGGTGTACGGGGTACGATATACTTTTTCCTCGAGGGCACTTCTATTCTGTCGGGAAAGACAACGTGATCCTCCGAGACGCTTGATCCTGAAAATCTCTCGAGTGCGGAACGAAAGTGGAACTCGTCTATTGCGTAACCTCTTCGGGCTTCTCCTAAAAGATAACTCAACACCCCCTTGGCCCGCTGCACTTGCGGAGGTGGACCGCTGATCTTCAGCGCTCGCCCCCGTGCAATGATCCGCACGCCGAGGCGGCGTTCGATTTCCCGAAGACGCTCCTCCCGTGCGCCGAAGATCTCTCTCTCGCGATGGTGTTGCTCGATAACGAGCTCCGCCGTCGTTGTGTTCTGGGGAACAGACGTTTCTATCCTCCTTTCGACGAAAGCCCCACCCATTGCCCGCCGGGGACGAAAACGCAAGAAAACCACCCGTCTAAGGGGTTCCTCTTGAGATGCGGGGAATATGGTCTTTCCGGCAAAGGCAAGCGGGGCTCACGGCGATGACCCCTGAAAAGCACTTTATGATAGAAGTGAAATAATGACGTATGACACTTATCGGCGTATGTTCGGACACAACCACTCACTCACGCCTCCCGGCGGCTTTTCTCGCCCTGGGGGCCGTCTGGATAATCGATTTATAAGATACCAGCCGCCGAACCTCCGGTCAAGGCAAATAAGCAGCCCCATGACACCACTGCAAGCGCGTGGAACTCCATGCGATCCCCGAAGGAACCGTTGCCGTCTCCCTTTCACACCGAAATCCGGCGCCGACTGCTATCGCTTTTTTTCTTGTTTTACCTTCCTGACCGCTGCCGCGCTCTCCGCCAGTAGAAGCAAAGATAAGCCGATCAGAACAAACGAAACCACCCCAAGCAGGAAGTCTCCGCTCCTGTAATACTTGACCACACCGTAAGCGAGCGAACCGATAGTCGTTGCAAGCATAAAAATGCCGGGTACTAACGTGTAGCGGATATGTTTCCGCTGGCTGAGAAGCCAGACCGTGAGCACCATCAGAGCCAACGCAGCCACCAATTGATTGGCCCCCCCGAAAACAGGCCAGATCGCTTTCCATTTTCCGCCCCATGCGAGCCAGCCTGCGAGAACCACCGGTAACACGGTCGCCAATATCCGGTTCCTAATCCCGAAAAGCTCCTGAGTCAGGTAACGAGTGATGCGGGTCGCAGAGTCCAACGTTGTCAGAATGAACGCGTTCAGGATCGTTACAGCTACCAGCCCGCCAAAACCTGCCAGAATCGGCTTTGTCACCACGGTGAAACCTTCCCCGAAAGCGGCGATGGGGCCACCGCCCTCTCCCAATACCTTCGTGAGACTCGAATGTTCGCTAAAACCGCTGGCGACAACCAGAAGAGCCAAAGCCGCCACCAACCCCTCCGCGACCATGCCGCCATATCCGATTCGCCGGGCGTACTTTTCGCTGGCGAGCTGTTTGGAAGTCGTGCCGCTGGCTATCAGGGAGTGGAAGCCGGATATCGCCCCGCAAGCGATGGTCACACAAAGGGCAGGCCAAAGTGGCCCCGCAGGCCCTTTCCATCCCAGAAAAGCGGGCAGCTTGACAACCGGATGGCTCACAACCAAGCCTAAGTACCCTACGACCAGCCCGATGAGCAGCAGGAATGCCGAAAGATAGTCACGCGGCTGCAGAAGAATATGCACGGGGGTCACGGATGCAACCAGGCAATAAACGAGCAGCACAAGCATCCAGATCTGTGAGCTCCATTTGCCCAGGTCCACCGGGACGTAATTGCCGAGGAGAATGATGCCCGCCAGCAATCCCAAACCCAGAATTGTCGTCGGAACCTGCTTTGTTTTACGCTGATACAGCAAGTAGCCCGTGAGAATCGCCACCGGAATCAGCCCAAAGGAAGGGATGACGATCTCCTCTTTCTTCACAAGTGTATCTGCACAGAGAAATACGAACACCGCGATGATCAACACCAGCGTCAGCCATATGAACACCGAGAAGAGAATCCTCGCCCGTCTGGAAACCAGTTCTTCTGCGATTTGGGCGATCGAGCTCCCTCCGTGTCTCACTGACGCCATCAACGAGCCGAAATCGTGAACGCCCCCAATGAATATCGTGCCCACAACAATCCAGATGATGGCAGGAACCCACCCCCAGTACGCCAGCGCGAGGATTGGACCGATGATCGGAGCGGCCCCCGCGATGCTGGAGAAATGGTGCCCGAACAGAACCGTCCAGTGCTTCGCAGGGACGTAATCAACACTATCATATTTCTCATGGGCGGGGGTCTTCCTTGAAGGGTCTATCCCGTACAGTTTTGTCATGATCCTCGAGTAGAACTTATACCCGAGGAAAAAGAGCGCTCCCGCCGCGGCCGCAACCACAAGGGAATTCATTTCTACCTCTCTCCCTCCTCCAACAATTTCCTGAAAGGCAACGATCGTTTCCTTCTTGCCATCCGAAGAACCCGCTATTCAAAGCGAGTCTGTTCGTTCCGCACTTCGCTGCACGTCGAATTTGCCTCCCCGTGGTCGAGCCGGTCAGTCAAAGCTCGGCTTGCGGGTAGAGAAAATATGGCAGGCCCCTCCGGTGAAGAGCCGATTGACGATGGAGAGCTTCCTCGGCTCCTTCAAGTTCTTTTTCTGTCAACGACATTTCGGGCGTGATCCGTTCCAAGACCCTCCGGCGTATCTCATCGAGCCGAACGTGTTCCTCGGCGGAGAGTTTCCCTTCGCACCCGACAATGATCAGCCTCGCCTCTTCGGCAAGGGGGTTCCCCTCTGGAGCGAACTTTTCCGGTGTGTGCCTCATTCGCCTCAGTTTTTCTCTCAGTTGACTCGCCTTTGCCTGCAAAACGGCGCTTTGCTGATTCGACAGAAATCGCGTCCGGCTGCAAACTACGTACCCCGGCGGGGATGCGGCGTAGTATTTCTCGATGATTCTATCGGTAACTTGATCGTAGTTTCCGCCCCCGACGCCGTGCACGAACAGGTCGCCCACAAACAATCTCAAGAATATGGTCAAACAAACCGCCCTCGGGCGCATCCGCAGTAAGAGCACCGTCTCCGGCTCAATAGGCGACGTCCTATCGTGGACATCGTCCCTGACGACAAACCGCTTGCCCGCCGCTCCTCCGGCAAATAGCTTGTGCCTTCTCCCAAGACTGTCCAACCCCCAGAGCGGCAGCTCCCACAACTCTCCGTCGCGAATGAGGCCCGGGAAAGGGTTCGCGGGACTTCTGATGTGGTGTAGCCGCCGATGCTCGTCCAAACTTGAATTATACGCCCGGTGAAACTCCTCGATCTCTTCTATTATATCGCAAGCAAAAATCTGGAACTCCTTGCTGTGGCTGATGGCCGAGATGGAGGTCTCATAGACATTGCGGGTTGGATAATAGCCCTGCCGGTAGCCCGTCAGAATCTTTGCTGCCGACTCTTCCTCCGCATACACTCGCTCGTGTACCGCCAAAAAATCGTTGAATGCATGAAGCATCCCCTCGGTTCCGACCGACGCCAACAGCTTTCTGATTTCTCTGTAACGGAGGTCCACTATCTCCTTCGGCGGAAGAGGGAGCTTCTCGAAAACAAGCCCTTCCCGATTCCGGAAAATCACGAGTTCTCTCAGGCCAATGCTTCGTCCACGAAGGTATGGAATCTTCACTGATATCTCTTTGCATACATCGCTATCAACCACATAGTTCAAAGAGAAATTATGGCGGGAGAAGGCTTCGAGAACTCCGTATTTGTACATGATTCCGGGGCCCTGAAATCCCGGCTGGTGGGCGCCGACGATAATTCTCAGCTTCTCCGAGGCACGTTGTCCGGCCTGTGCCGCGACTTCTCGCCTCACAGACGCGCGCAACTGGTGAAACGACGTCCCTGCCATTTCAAAATCGTGGCTTTCGAGGAGAGAGTGATTCGTTTCGATAAGTTCCGGTGCCCTGTCCCAAGCAGGATAAAAGAGGGACTCTCCATCGCCTTTAGGCACGCTATACTTCATCTCGCACTGCTCTGTCCGGCTTTCATATTCCCTGCACACGATTGCAGGCGTTCCGCTGACATCTCCCTTTGCACTTCGCTCTCGTTCTGATAGAATCGGCTTATTCTTTCCGCACGCGTCCGGGGCTTGTCGGCCCGGCGAGATCGCTCTAAGGCTACCAGAATCGTCCCGAAGCCGGAAGTGAAAAGCCTCCTCGGACACGCAACGCGAGGCAGAAACGAAACGCCACGACATTGAACCATGCGAACACGCAAAGAATACCAGGAATTCGAGCAGAAATACCTCTCGCCTTACGCGCAGAAAAGCAGCGAGACAAAGGGTCGCCGCTATCCCGAAAAGGAGCACGACCTTCGGACACCCTATCAGAGGGATAGGGACCGAATCGTCCACTGCCGGGCGTTCCGCCGTCTCGAGTACAAAACTCAGGTCTTTCTCAACCATGAAGGGGACCACTATCGTACTCGAATGACTCATACCATGGAGGTGGCAACTATCGGGCGAACACTCGCCAGAATCCTCAGGCTAAATGAGGACCTGACCGAAGCCATCGCTCTGGTTCACGATGTGGGGCATCCTCCCTTCGGCCACACGGGCGAGTCTGCCCTCAACGAGCTGATGTCCGACTACGGGGGTTTTGAGCATAACCTCCAGAGCCTTCGCGTGGTGGACTTCCTGGAAAAAAAGTATCCCGATTTCGATGGTCTCAATCTCTCATGGGAGGTCCGCGAAGGAATCATCAAACATCGGGAGCTTCGCTCCCTCTCCCGCTTCAGGACGGAGGGCTTGGGAAG
>JABMQX010000414.1 GCA_013203085.1 bacterium
CACCACACCGATGACCATGACCAGTACTCCCGCGTGGGTCATGGTCGTTCCAACCTTTCTCACCCTGAAAGACCATCGCCCCGCCGTGCAGAGAGCAAGGTTCAGACAAAAGAGTCCAAGAAGAGAGATGAACCACCACGAATGGTAAATGTATCGGCGAGCGTCCGATTGATTCTTGATTACGGTGGCGCCGATCAACACAACCGCTATCACGGCAAGAAGCGAAATGGCAAGTTTCACCGAGCTGAGCAGCTTGAGAAGCTTCCGGGGCGTCCACTCTTCCGGCTTTGTCTCTTCCTTTCTTCTTGGGTTGCCTATGACAAGCACAAGCCCAGTGATCCCCACCACTAACCAGTAACCGCACGTCAAAGTCCGGTTCGCGGGGAATCCGCCAACACCGATTATGTAATCCATTGCCGCTGCCATAATCAGGCCTGTCGGCATCATACCCAATCCGAGTTTCCGTCGAACGGACGGGCGCGAAGCGAGAGCCACCACGACTATGATTAAGTGGACGAGAACAAGGACGACGAATTTCGCGTCCATTTTTTCGCCTCCTCTCCTTCTCGCGTACGGATGCGCTTAATCCTCGATTACGCAACGACTACGATCTTCATGTAGCGGCCGGACTCCGCCATGCCGATTCCTTCGACCACGCGCTCCAGCGGAATTGTCTCAGAGATGAGGTCCTTCACCTCGATCGTTCCGCGAGAGATCAGGTCGAGCGCCGTTTTGTTGTCGTCCGGGGATGAGCCGTGGGTGCCGGTGATAGAGAACTCACGGTAGTGAAGGAGGTTGCTGTCAATGGTTATCTTAGAGCGCCCTTTGGGCAGGCCGCCAAAGAAATTGATGTTGCCTCGCTTGGCAACGAGTCCCATAGCTTGCTCCTGAGCTTCACCCGATGAGCACGCCGTAATCACAATGTCCGCGCCGCGGCCCTCCGTTTCAGCCATAACTACCTTCTCGAGGTTTTGTTTCGCGGAGTCCACGTACACATCCGCCTCGGCTATTTTCGCCATCTCAAGTCGCTGGGAGGATATGTCGACGAGAATGGTCTTCGCGTCCCGCCCTTGGCGGGATTTTGCCAACCTTATGTGCATGCATCCAAGAGGCCCTGCCCCAATCACTAACACCACATCCCCCGATTCGACCCGGGAAAGTTTTTGCCCGTTGACTGCACAGGCAAGAGGCTCCGCGATGGCTGCCTCTGGAAAACTGACGTTCTCCGGCACCGGGTTGACGCAATTCATCCGAACGGCGATGGGCGGGACGGCCATGTATTCCGCGAAACCGCCGTCGAAATGGTATCCAATGGGCGCAAGACGATCGCACATCCCGAAAATGCCCTTTTTGCAATAGTAGCAGTCTCCGCAGGGGACAGCCGGAGCAACCGCAACTCTCTGTCCCACCACGAATTCTCCGACATCCTGCCCTACCTCGACTACTTCCCCACTGACCTCGTGTCCTGTAATCCGTGGAGGTACGATGTGCCGATGACCGTTGTGATAGATCTTGATGTCCGTGCCGCAGATCGCACACGCCTTCACTTTCATCAAAAGCCCCTTGTCGTCGCACTTCGGCGTCGGGCCTTCCTTCAAGACCATCGTTTCAATGTCTTCAAAAACGACTGCTTTCATGTGCTGTCCTCGCTTTTTCACGGGATGTACAGGGCAATTCCGGCAGGGGGCGTTGTCGCCGAGCGTGGCTGCCGGCCTCTTGAATGTGTATATATAGCACAGGATGCCGCGGAGGCCTATAGTGGAAGCGGGAGAGAGCCGCGCCGACGGCGCGGCACAACGGATTATTGACGGGCTCATTCCGGTTGCGGTAGTATAACCGGATTGAGGGCGAACACAAAGTAACCGCAGCAAAGGAAAACCCTCTCACCCTCACCTGGTAGTCGGCACGCGATTTGCTCACTCTCCTACCAGACCGACAGCTCGGCGGGCGAACCCTTCACCTTCTTCCGCCTGTCCGGGGGGCGAACGGTGTTCACCTTTTCTGGCGA
>JABMQX010000415.1 GCA_013203085.1 bacterium
GTACACTACCCATTCTCTCCCGTCCTTCGTCGCTAATGCAGGGAGCGATTTTCCGTCTTCGTCCGTCGCCGTTGCCGGCTCGAGTTCCTGGAATCGCGTCTGGTTTCGGAAAAACGATGTAGCTATCAGGCAGAACCTCGCGCCGTCCCGATTGATGTTGTTGATGTAATCTTCTCTGTTCTTTCCGAGGAGGTTGTAAACGATGTACCCGCCTCGACAAAGGATCCGCCACGCGCCGCGGCGAATTTCGTCCGCATCGGAAATGATATGGACCCATTTCACGTCGGATTTCTTAGGCGTCTCGTAATACCATTCCCAGTTCACTATGGGTCTGCCGAAACGCCGATCTCGCTGGACCATGTCCCAATCGCGTGACTGATGAACAATGACATCAAGCCATTTCTCCTCGGCGAGAGACGCATTCGACGTGAGGGTATGGGTGCTGAGCAGATGGTGATAGGGGTCATATTTGCGGGTGATTTTGGCAAAATGATTCACCAACTTTCGCGCGATCATTCTGGCTTCTTCGTACTCTCCAAAAAGAAGCCACATCACATTGTAGGCGGCATATCTCGCGATGACGTATCGCCAGCCTCGCTCCAGCTTTTTCCAATCCATCTTGTGAACACCTCGGTCTGGCCATCCGAGCATGATGACGGAGAGAAAGCCCTTTGAGCAGGCATACTGCGTTCTCTTGTCCGCCCACTGGAAATAAGCCGGATTGAGCCGGTCGAGGTCGTAATCGAAAAACGGCGGTCCCCCCTCATTCCGCTGCTGTCTGCGTCTGAAGGTCGGCTTCGCGATGAGTGTTCCGCCGAAGAAGGCCTGCACTGTGAACCCTTGTTTGGCACGAGCATCAATATACCGCTGGTAGGAACCGTCTCGCCAGAACCATCCTCCCCAGTATAGCTCCTTCTTCGCTGGCGCCCGGAAGGGCCACCTGCCGATAATGCCTCTGACGAAAATCATGCTTGCCAAAAGGAGAAAAAGGGCTGCCATAAACCGGATTGCCATTTTGAACATCCGGGGTCTATGGGTCGCCACGGAGCGTCCGAGGACAACACCTATTCCCACGCAGATGAAAATCGCTCCGGCAAGAAAAATAAACTTGTAGTTCACCCGTTTTTCATCATCAACCGGCGTGTCCCAGCAACTATCCGAATCGCCGAGAAAATAGAATGGTGTGCCGTCAGAATAGGCAAAGTGATGGGGGTGAGAGCGGTCAATCCCCACAAAGCCATGATTTTCAGATGCCACGCACCGGAAGGCTCCCTTCTGCCCGTGCATTTCCTTATCGTTCGACAATGTCTCGTAGTTCCACCTGCCGACAGCGCCCGGCGAGAAACGCACCTTCCATACTCCCTCGCCATCCCAGAACCCTTCTACCATGAGCTTTCTGCCTGCCGGTCCCGTGAAAACGCACGAAAGCTCCGCGTCGGTGTAGGGATTGGCGTACTGTATGGAGGAGCGGAAAGACGCCTCGAACACGTCCCACCTCGGGACCTGCACCTCCGCCCTGCCAGACTGCTGCATCAGCGAAATCAATCCGGCAAGCCCCAGCACATAAAGCTCTCGCATACCAGAATCCTTTTCTAAAAGCGGGTCGCCCTTCGCCCGGTACCATTACAAAGTGCAGCGTCCTCTTGCCGCCAGGTAAACCGTCACGCTTCGATCAGTCACCCCTTCGGGGACTTCTCGCTATGCGCGATGCTGACCAGCAGCCTCGGTTGGCGGTCGCGCCTGTTTCCTCGCGCCAGTCGTTGAGTGCTTTTTTCAGCGCGGCGACTTTTCTCGGCATCATTTCAGCCAGATTCTTCGTCTCGCCAATATCATGAGCGAGGTTGTACAGTTCATTCTCTCCGGTGTCGAAAAACTCGATAAGCTTCCAGTCGCCCTGCCGGATGGCGCCCGATGAGCGCCCGCCGAGGAAGTGCGGCCTGGGCAAGGGATAATGCCAGAACAAAGTGTCGCGTTTGACCTTGGCCTTGGGGTTCCTGAGCATCGGCATCATTGAGACACCATCCAGACGCTGGCGCGGACCCGGGTCGATACCCGCGACTTCGCAGAAAGTGGGGTAGAAATCTATGTTGGAGGTCGGCGTCGTGCTGACCGTGCCCGCTGGTACGATGCCGGGATAGCGGATGATGAGCGGTTCGCGTATCCCCCCCTCATAAAGAGTGGATTTGCCGGCGCGAAGCGGAGCATTACTGGTTACCCGATCTTCTCCGCCATTATCACTGGTAAATACGATGAGCGTACTGTCCGCCAGACCGAGTCCCGCCAA
>JABMQX010000416.1 GCA_013203085.1 bacterium
CAAAGGACGCAGAGACTCTCGCGTAACGCCGGCCCCGCGTCAGGACGGAACGCTTTGCAGCTCGGAGGAGAAAAGGGTCGAATAAGTCGCGCCTTCGGATGAGAGGACGCTGCGGATGAGGTGAATCTCCCCGGCACGGAACGTCCCTGCGAGAAACTCCCGATCTGCGTCCAGAAGCCGCATCAGCTTTTCGACGTTCTTTGGGCTTTTCACACGCCCCAGCGTGATGTGCGGAGAATATCCTCTCCTTTCCGGCTTAAAGCCGAGCTTCTTCGTCTCTCTCGACACGGAGGATTGCAGCGCCCCCAGCGAATCCGCTCCTTGGGAGACTCCGATCCAAAGGACTCGCGGTCTCCTCTCGTTCGGAAAAACCCCGAGTCCCTCAATAGAGACCTCGAAACCGGAATGGGAAGCGGCTGCGAGACCGAGAGCCGATTTCAACTGATCGAGCTTCTCCACAGGCGTGTTACCGAGAAACTGAAGCGTCACGTGCGTGTTACCGGGCTTGACCCAGCGAACGTCTGCCCCGGACGGTTTCAGCCTCCGCTGAATCTCGCCGAACCTGTCCTTAATCTCCTCGGGAATTTGCACTGCGATGAACGCTCGTATCATCTCCACTTTGCTCGTCTCCATGAACGCTCCGCTTCCAGCGAATCTTCCCCTTGGCGTCTTGCGGATTGACGATTGCGGATCGCGGATTGCGAAATCCGAAATCGCAAATCCGAAATCGGATCGCGTGTTGGCGAGAGAAGACGGGAGAGACGAAACCTCTCGCAAAGGCGCGAAGACGCAGAGAGGGAGTTCCTTTGACGGGATGAACAGGATAAACAGGATAGAAGATAGACATGATTGAAAAAGACCCTGTTTATCCTGTTATCCTGTCGGAAGAAATACCCCCCGAACAGCCCTCCAACAAGTACTCCCTGACCAAATTGAGAGCCGCCTGGGATGCGCGGTATCGGACCCGCTCTCTATCCCCACGAAAATTGAATTTCCTCGCCGTGGTCTTCTCGCCGTCGGAGAGCGCCATATAGACAAGCCCTACGGGCTTCTGCGTGGTCCCTCCTGTTGGACCGGCAATTCCCGTCACAGACAACCCGATGTCCGTCCGGGCTTTTTCCCGGACTCTTTCCGCCATCTCCCTCGCGGTCTCCTCGCTCACCGCGCCGTGCTCCACGAGCGTTTCTTCCGGAACGCCGAGCAGCTTTTCCTTCCAGCGGTTGCTGTAGGACACAAACGCGCCCTCAAAATAATCGGAGCTTCCGGGCACCTCCGTGATTCTTTTGGAAATCAGTCCGCCCGTGCACGACTCCGCAAAAGCGACTGTCTTCTTCCCGGCTCGCAGCATCTCCCCAACGACCTCCTCAAGGGACCTATCGTCCCGGGTGAAAATCGCTTTCCGGAACTGCTCCAGCACTTTTTCGCCTTCACTGAGAATTCTTTCTCCTTTTTCCCTTGTCTCGCAGATGCAGAACAGCCGGATGTCCACCTGGTACGGGTGCGCCACAAGGCCGTACGATAGCCCCGGAATTTTGTCCAAAACGTTCCCCACCCTTTCCTCGATTTCAGCCTCCCGGATGCCTATCGTCCGAAACACCTTTTCCACAAACAGCCCGCCAGTCCTCGCCTCTTCCAGCTTTGGGATTACAACCGATTCGAGCATCGGTTTCAGCTCGTTCGGCGGTCCCGGCAGCGCTATCAGCTTCTTTTCTCCCTTCTCGAAGATGAAACCCGGCGCGGACCCCACGGAATTCGGAATTATATGAGCAGACTCCGGCACCTCCGCCTGCGTCAGGACAATCGGCGGAAGGTTTTCCCCATACCTTTCCCGAAGGTCCTTTAGCAGCGTCTCGTCCCGCACTAACCTCGTGTGGAAGAGCTTCGCCAGAACCGACTTGGTCGTGTCATCCCTTGTCGGCCCGAGGCCGCCCGTTGTGATCACCACATCGCACCGTTCCAGCGACTCCGCGACCACCTCCGCCAGAACCTCCCTCTCGTCCGGAACTGTTGTCTGCCTCTCCAATCTCACACCGATTCGCGAGAGTCTCTCGCCAATCGTCGCGATGTTCGTATTGATCACTTTTCCCAGAAGAATCTCGTCGCCAATCGTGATGAGCTCTGCTTTCAAACTCTTCCTCCTGTTACTGCAAACTATGGAGTACGCTCATCAACCACTGAGCCAGCCGCCATAGATTTTAGACCAAGATGTGACAATCTTGTAGGCGAAATAGAGGATTCCGAGAACGTAAAACGCTCTCACACCCATCATCAACGCCAGGTGCAGAGTTGTGAGCGCCTCCTCCCGGGCATGCTTGGATACATGCCCCATCGCCTCGTGCAGTTTCCCCGTCTCTTCCCCGACGATGAACATTTGGATCGCCTCGAAAGAAAAAACCCCGGTCTTCTCCAGCGCCTCGGAAATCGAGCTCCCTTTTTCGATGTAATCAGACGCCCGCAGGGCGCGCTTCCGAAAGGCAGGGTTGCCACTGCTCTCCGAGGACAGCTTAATCGCCGAACAGATGTCCAGCCCCGTTTCTGAGGAAAGCCGCATCCCTTCCGTGAACCGGGATAGGCAAAGTTTCGTCACCAAACGCCCGACGAAAGGGAGATGGAACAACATCTTCGCGGCGGCGTCGCGGAAACCGCGAGACAAATAGTATGCTGCCCACACGACCATCCCCGCCATCGCGACCCACGCCAGCCCATCAGCAAATCGCTGCACCGCCGCGGCGCCCCCGGTGAACCAGTTGATGAAAACAACGAGCGCCATCAAAATCCCGAAATAGACCACAATAGGATAAAGCTCTTTCTTCACGCTCCGGGATGTCGAAAGCCTCTCTTCATAATAGGATGAAAGGCTGCGAGCAACTTCCTCCAGCCTTCCGGTGCGCTCTCCGACGCGCATCATGTTTCTAAAGAAATCCGGGAGAATCCGTCCGTGCTTCTCAAAGGCTTGGGCGAGAGTGGAACCGGAGCCGATGCTCTCCTTGACATCACTCGAGAGCGTTCTCAGTTGCCTCGTCGGCGCCGTTCGCGCGAGCACGTCGAGGACCCGGTTGATCGGGAGACCCGCATTGAGACTGGTCGAGAAATGCTTCGTGTAATAGAAGATGTTTTTGAGCGACATATCTGGAGG
>JABMQX010000417.1 GCA_013203085.1 bacterium
CATCAAACCTGAGGTAAACGATTCTCTCAGCGTCTCCTCCTCCCACCCGAAGGTCTGGGTTGTCGCCGTAGCTCTCCGTAGGGTTTCGTTTGTCGGCGTATGTATCCGCCACGGGAGTGAAATTGAGGGTCTTTTCAGGCAGCGCAGGACCGCGAGCGTGCTTGACATAAACGATAATGTCATCAACGAACTCCGGATGCGTGAGGGAGAGCTTCCCGCCGGGGTGATACCCGCCGCGCTTGTAGGCGTCGTAGTAACTGCCATCGGCGGGAGAATAGAAGACCGCCTCAAAGGGACCGGCTCCGACCGCCAGTTCAATGTTGCCCTCGGTGGTGGATGCGGCTTCGGCCTCGTTCACCATGTAAACGACCGTTTCCGTATCGGAGGCGATGCACCACTCGTACTGTGAAAGGGGGTCGTTGAGGATTCTTTCGTCGGCGGGCTGCATCCTCCACCATTCCGTCTTCTCCCAGAAAGGGCGGATGAACTGGAGGTATTCCGAGCCGGGGCCGTTGTAGGAGAGGTCCTCGATCCCCTCACACCCTTCCCAGGAGTGGTAGGACCAGTAATCGCCGCAGATGTTCCATGTCCAGTACTGCTTGCGGCGATGGACGCCGGAGTTGTTTCCGTGGCGATTCTCCCGCCCGGTCTCGTCGCACCAGGCGGGCTTTCCGTAAGCGTGGATGCGTGTGGCGATGGCGTGGTAGCGGGAATTGAGCTGGTCGTCGCCGGTGCAGGAATGATTGATGGCAATGTCCATCCAGGGCTCCGTCGGCCAGATTGCGTCATTGGTCGTCCCGGCGGAGGAGCAAATGAGGTGGTTGTAGGGGTCGTGGTCGCGGATGTACTCTGCCATGTACGCCTGGTAAGATTTCGCGGAAGCGTACTCGTTGTAAAGCTGCCACGTGATGATGCCAGTGAAGGCGGAAAGCCTCGCGAGAAGGTAATCCCAGTAGAATTCCATCTCCGGATCGGGTGATGTCGGATTATTGCGGCGCATGGTGCAGAAAACGACCGGCTCGGAGTAAATGTCCCTTTCGGCCGCGTAAGCGATGATGCTCTCCAGCTTCTGCCAGACAGGAGGGCTGAAGCGAGCAAAGTCGGGGTTTGACCGCGAGCCACCCCAAGGCCAGACGTCCTTGCCGATAGTCTCGTGATAATAGTCGGTCTCGATGCCGAAGCGGATGCAGTTCTCTTTCCTCGTGAGCATCTTGTCGAGAAAACCCTGCCAGTTGTCGCTATCGCCGATGACCCATGCGGTCTTGGAGCAAATGAAAAGATGTCCGCCGTTTTCAAACATAAAATGGCTCGGGTACTCGGGGTCAACGCGGATGAAGCCTTTCCGCTGCGCCTCGACGGATCTGAACTGCCCTGTGAACTCCTCGCTGCCCGCTGCGTCGCGGTAGGTGATGCTGAAGGAATAATCGCAGGCTTTTTGAGGGCAAAATCGGATACGGAAAAGCGACCCTTTGGAGGAATCGCAGAAGCCCCGAACCGCGACCGTTTCCCCCTCATCAGCTTTCACCGCAGACAGCGCAGAGGGTAAGGCAAGGCGCGGGGTTCGGGGGTCGGGGATCCGGGCTTCCGGTTTCTCGCTGGCGGTTCGGGCTGTGTCCTGATCCCTCACCCCTAACCCCCCATCCCTCATCCGTCCAGCGTGCTCTGCGGTTTTTCCGTCATTTGGGACGGGCGTGAAGTCGCCTGTGAGAGCAACTTCCGTGAACGGATTCTTTGCCACCGGCCCCGTTACGTGAAAGACGGCTTCAAAGACACCATAGCGGTCCACGACACTCGGCGGTGGGTCCATGGTCACAGTCCGAGAATGTCCCGCCGGGAGGAGAAGGATGGGAAACAGAAGAAAAGAGAATATAGCTGCGCCCGTCTGGGCCCCGCATGGGGCGGCTGCGAGACGTTTTGGCTCGTGTGGTCTGTGCAACACCGGTGTTGTCTCCTTTGCTTGATGTTTCAAAAAGGCAAGATATGCGCGCGATGCTGGCGGCACAAAGCCAGATATGCTGTACAGGGAGAAGGAGCCGGATAGGGGATTCGATAAATCAATTTCTATTTCCCGTGCAGATCGGCTATCAACTGCCCGCCTGCCCCGACATTCTCCGGATCGTTTTCGCGTATTAGCACGATAATGTGCTCCCTGTCTATTCCGTACACTTCGAACGCTGTGTCAGTGAGTTTCCTCACTAACTCTCTCTTGCGTTCGACCTCCTGAATCCTCGGTCCTTCCACAGTAATCAATGGCATGTCAGTTCGCCTCCTTTCCGTTCTTGCGGTTTAC
>JABMQX010000418.1 GCA_013203085.1 bacterium
GATCATCCCACTGGTGAGACCGGCGAACTTCAACAACCTCGAATATGAGCTCATCTCCAGAATCTTCCGTCTGCCTCTCCCCGAGAAGCCCTCGGTTGCTCTCTACGCGCCCGTGAAGCAGCTCAGCCCGGAGCTAATGCAGATGTTCATGAGGTCTGGTCGGCCCATCCCTCAACCCAGAGACAACTTCAGCTTTCTGGAAGAGGGATTGAGGGGGGAGGATTTCGATGTCAGCCGCATCAAACTGGTCCTGGCTGATACTATCCCGGAAAAGGCTGACTGCGTCCTCATAATCAACCCTAAGGAGCTTAACGAGAGGCAGAGATACGAGATCAACCGAGCCCTGGTCGAGGGGAAGAACGTCCTCCTTGCCGTTCAAAATTACACCTTCGACTACAGCCCGGTCGGCAGAGAAATGTTCGCCATACCTCAGGAGGTCAAACCGCAGATAAATGAGCTGCTCGAGCACGTCGGGCTGACGGTGGACGAGCAGTTTCTCATGGACCGCTCGAGGGTCATGTTGTCGGTCCCCTCCGAACAAACCATCGGCGGCGGTTTCATCAGAATGCAGGTGAGCACCCCCGTGGAATACCCCACGCAGATCCTTGCCATTGACGAGAACATGAACCACAACGTCTCCATCACGAACCGATTGGATTCGGTCCTGTATCTCTGGGGAACCGTTGTCAATGTGGATGAAGATAAGATCAAGGAGGCGGGGCTGAAACATACCGTGTTGATGACCTCCACCAAGAGAAGCTGGACCGCCCCCTTCCACTCGACGCGCCTAACCAGGGAGGATGTCACCCCGCCTGCGGGCAAGTATGTGGGCAAGCAGCCCCTCATGGTGATGCTCTCCGGGCAATTCCCGGATGCTTTCAAGGGGAAGGAGCGCCCTGAATGGCCCCCACCCAAGCCCCGCTACCCCGGTGAAATGCCTCCTCCTGCCCCGGAAGAGGAGGATGAACCGGAGAAGCCTCTAAAGCCGAACCCGGGCAAACTGATCGTCATCGGCTGCTCCCAGATGTTCACGAACAACTTCATTCGCAGTGGCGGAAACGCCCTTCTCGCCAGCAATACTGTGGATGCCCTCGCCCTCGGTGAGGAGCTCATCAATATACGTAGTAAGTCCTTCACTGATAGGAGCATCGGCAAAACCAGCCCTGGCCAGAAGCTGCTTTACCGATTTCTTTCGATGGGGCTGGTGCCATTGATCTTCATCGCCCTCGGCATCATCAGATACATCGTTATCAAGAAAGGGAAAGAACGTTACCTCAAGAGTCTGGCGAGCGCCTGACCGCCATAGGGTATGGGGTGTGGGGTCTGCGCCACCCGAAACCCGAAACCCCAGACCCGAATGGGAGGAGTAGCCGATGAAAAAAAGCACAGTCATAACCGTCTTCGTCGTTATTGCGGCGCTCATTGCTGTTTATGCGATCCAGCAGATTAACAAGAGCCGCCAGAAGCTTACGCCCGCGGAAGATTTCGTCAAGATTCTTCCGCAGGATATGAGAGCTGCGGACATCCATAGGCTTGAAATCTATCGCGGGGACGCAAAGGATGACGCCATCCTTCTCGCTCGAAGCGAGGACGGATGGAACGTCCCCAGCCGCTTCAGCAGCAAGGGCAATGAAAAGAGCATCAGCGATCTGCTCGACGACATCAAAAAGATCACCGGTGAGCTGAGGACGAAAAAGAAATCGCTCCATAAGGATTTCGACATCACCGATCAAAAAGCCGTGCACATCGCCCTGTATAAGAAAGGCGATGAGCTTTACCGTGAGCTCCTCCTGGGGAAGAAAGGGGAGCGCTGGGGCGAAGGGTTCGTCCGCCTCGCCGATAGAAACGAGGTTTACCTCGCCGACAAGAACCTCCTCAGCACCCTCGGTATTTACAGCGAAGGCGACAAGCCCGATGCGAAGAAATGGCTCGACCTCGGAATCATGGACGAGGAGAGCGAAAAGATAGCCAAAGTCGTCCTCGATATGCCCGGAAAACAGGTCGTCCTCGAGAAAAAAGAGAAGAAGAAACCGGAAGAGGAGGAGAAGCCGGATGAGGGTGAGGAGACAACACCCCCGGAGGAGATAAAGGAAGAAACGAAAGAGTACGAGTGGGTCCTCGCGAAACCGGAAATCGAGTTCAAGTTGAAGGAGTCAACCGTCCAATCGCTCGTCAAGTCTCTCTCCCAGGTCAAGGGGGAGGATGTCGCCGATCCAGCCAAGATGGACGAGTACGGCTTGGATTCTCCCGTCTATACCGCTGCGGTCACCCTGGAGGACGACTCCACCGAAACTCTCCTCGTCGGCAAGAAAACTGAAGAGGATAGCAAACGATACGCTAAGCTCAAGGACGGAAGCACTGTTTACATCGTTCCCAACAACACGGTCACCGGCGTCTTCAAAAAAATGAGAGAGCTCGTTGACATCAAGATATGGGACCTCAATAAGGATGACGTCGCATCTATTGCTCTCCACAAACCGGAGTATGAAATCTTGTTGGAGCACCAGCCCAAAGAGGGGACAGAGGGAAAAGAGCCGAAAGACCTCGAATGGGTCCTCGCCAAGCCCTCCGCGGCGGCGGCGTTCGAGCTCAAGGATTTCAGAATCACCAGCATCCTCGGCAGGGTGACTAAACCCTCCCCGGATGACCTTTTCGTGACCGGTGAGCTTTCGAGCTACGGCCTCGACTCGCCGGAGTTCAAAGCCGTTGTGAAGATGAAAGATG
The DNA here is from genome assembly GCA_013203085.1 of bacterium. Taxonomy (GTDB): domain Bacteria; phylum Auribacterota; class JABMQX01; order JABMQX01; family JABMQX01; genus JABMQX01. Next base: position 2,725 of record JABMQX010000418.1, read on the forward strand.
ACTCAGCCCACGCCCTCCTTTTCGGCAAGAATCTGGAGGATAGCGAGGACAGGTACGTCAAGTTCGAGGGTATAGACCATGTCTATTCCTTCACGAAATACAACTTCCAGGACCTCTTTCCGACGCTGCCCAAGCTCCTGACAATTGAAATCATGAAGGACCTCAAAAAAGACGAAATCGTCAGCCTCAAGTATGACACAGCCGATGAGGATTTTGTCCTCAGTCGCAAGGAGGCTGAGGAGAAGAAGTGGTCCGTGAAAGCAGGGGACGAAGAGTCGGATGCGAGCAGCAACGTCGTCGAGGGTATTCTCGACGCCGTCACAGGCATCGTCCCGGAAGATATGGTCGTCGGCAAAACGGACGCCGATTGCGGCCTCGACGAGCCAAGCGAGACGCTGACGATTTCCACGAAGGAAGCAGCCGATCGCTATACCATTCTCTTTGGCAAGGAAGTCTCGGAGGAGACCACGCCTTCGGCGTGGTACTTCAAAATGAAGGGCTCGCCCGAGATTTTCATTCTTTCTAAGGCGAATTTTGGGGAAATCTTCAGGAAACTCGACGCGCTCAAAGTCAAGAAGCCTCCAAAGCCGAAGGACGAGGAGGAAAAGCCCCCGGCAGAGGAGGAAGCCGCTCCTTCAGTGGAGAAACCTCTGACCCCGCCAGTACCGGAAAAGCCCATCGCCCCTGAGGAGAAGCTGACTCCTCCGGAGGAAAAGCCGAAGGAAGTCCCCGAAAAGAAGGAGGAAAAGCCCGAGTCAGCGGCTTCCGAAGAGGAACCTGAGCTGGAAAAGGAAAAGGCTGAGCCTGCCGTCCCCGCACCGGAAGCGCCTCCTATACCTCAACCGGGAGACGAAAAAGAGAAGGAAAAGGAACCTTCATCTCCTGATGAAGAAAAGCCGGCGCCGAAGCCCCCAGCGAATAGGCCTTCTCTCCCCAACGCCAAAGAGAAACTTATCCCACCCCCGTTTCCCGAACTGCCCGCCCCCAAAAAGCCGGTCCCCTTGCCTCCCGCCCCCGAGTCGAAATGAGCCGTTCAGCACAAGCGACCTGACAGCTAACGGGGCCAGGGTTGACGGCGTTCCGTCACTCAACGGCGATCGGTTCAGGGATGATTCTGATCTGCCCCGGAGACGTACCCGCACCCGCCCAAGAATTGGACTTACCCTTCGACAAGGAAGTGTGCTATGCTCCGAGCTTATCGTATCGGACAAGCACGAAATCCGAACCTCGACGGAGCGGGAAAGATGTTCCGAAGGCGAGACGAGCAGTACAACCAGCTCGAATCGACGGCTTTTAGCCCCGGATGGCGCCGGTGCACGATTGCGATTATATCCTCGGCTGTATGTCTCTTGATGCTCTATCCTCCTGTCGCGTCGGCCTGCCCCTACACCATCCGCGATGTGGGATTTGTTGACCTCAA
>JABMQX010000039.1 GCA_013203085.1 bacterium
GCGGCCATTTCCCTCGGAGGCAGATATTACGAGCATTATTATGTGCAGGCTGCGGTCTCATCTTGCCTCTTGCTTGGGATGGCTTTTCAGGCACTTTACGGGCGGATGCGAAGGATCGTGTTGGGAACAGAAGATCGCTCGTCGGGGAAGAACGTACAGTTGGAGTTAAACCGGTGTCGCCCAGCGGGGGCAGATACGGTGCGCCGCCGGAGGTGGCTGCGGGGGATGGTGTTTTTGCACGTATATTGGTGCGCGGCGGCGGCGATAGGGCTAACTGTCATGCTCACGACTGACGGCATCAAGAATTACGTAAAGAGTTACAAGATTGGGCTTGAGGAAAAGCGCCGCCCGGGAGGGGAATACGCCAGACAAGAGGCGATCGCTACCGCGATCAGGATGGTGACACGACCGGGCGAGCGGATACTATTGCTCGGGGCGTCGCCAACGTCGGTCTATTTCAGGGGGCAAAGGCTGGCTGGCTCTCGCTACTTCCACCTGTCGCCGTTTTTCAGGAGGTCCTTTTTCAAATCGGTGCGGAACAGGCATCAGGACCGGTTTATGTCGGACCTGCGGATGCGTAAGCCAGTCCTCATCATTCTCGCCCGCGAGGAACGGCAGATTTACTTCGCGGGCACAGATGTGGTCAAGAACAGCGCTGCCTCGTTTCTGCTTCCCTACCTGGAGGAGAACTATGTGCCGTTCGAAAGCAGAGAGATTTGCCCCCGGTCGAAGATAAGAAGAAACCTGAGATGGTCCTGGTACGGCAGATACTGCTCGTTTCTGATACGGAAGGACAAGACGGAGGAGGTCGTCCAGAGAGTTGAGAAAGCGGAAGCTGCCGGACTCTGAGAGGGGCTACGCGTCCGCAGGGACTTCAACCGGTTCTGCTGAGGTTCATTGATGTCTTTCGACTCATTCGTGGCAAACAAGCTGGCTATCAGCATGCTGAAGAAGGCGCTTGAGAGCAAGCGGATAGCCTCCGCCTACCTCTTTCAGGGGCCGGATGGCGTGGGGAAGAGCCTGGCGGCTTTGAACTTCGCCAAGGCACTTGTCTGCGAGAAAGAGGGGACGGATGCTTGCGGAGTTTGCTCATCGTGTCGGAGAGTGGATTCCGGCAACCATCCGGACGTCCACTGGTACAAGCCAGAGGGAAGGGTGCGTCTGGTCAAAATCAAGACGGTGAGGGAGCTAATTGCGCAGACCGGACTGAAGGCTTTCGAGGCGAAGTGGAAGGTATTTGTGATCGTAGAAGCGGATAGGATGAAGGTCGAAACGCAAAACGCGGTCCTGAAAACGCTGGAAGAGCCTCCCGGGCAAAGCGTTCTGATTCTCATCTCATCTAATCCGGCGGGGCTTGTGCCGACGATCGTGTCGCGGTGTCAGGAGATACGTTTTCTGCCGATTCCGAGGGATGAGCTGGAGGAGGCTATTGTCGAGAAATGGGGTCCGGACCGGCAGGAGGCTCACCTCGTCGCATCGCTGGCTTGTGGTTCAATGGGATCGGCGAGCAGGCTGTTGGAGCGAGACAACCTCGGCCGAAGAAGGGACCTGTTGAACCTGTTGGCGGAGGGTGGGCAAAGGAGTTTTCGGAAAGCGTTCGAGACGGTTCGCGGTGTTGATGGGGAGTTGAAGAAGCTGGCGAAAGATTTGCAGCAGAGGGAGGAAAAACGCGTTCGCGCCATGGGCAAGGCGTTGACGGCTGAAGAACGAGATGCCTGGCTGAGCGAGAGTAGCGCAGCCATTGCCAGCATAGTTCGCGAAGAAGTGGACGATATTCTAAATCTACTTGCTTTCTGGTACAGGGATTTGCTACTAATCAAAGAGGGTGTGAGTACGGACTTGGTTGTCAACTTCGACATGCTTGAAGCCTTGCGGAAGTCGGTTGCCCCGATGACTGCCGGCGAGCTTTTCTCTCGCTTGAGGGCTGTGGAGGAGGCTCGCAGGGGGATAGCCCTAAACCTGCCCGTCACGCTTTGCTTGGAGGTTTTGTACGCATCCGGCGTATAGCCCCAGGGATAGCAATTAAGCAGTGCACCCCAAAACGAACAGCAAAGTACGACCCGGATTTATGAGAAGCGATACCTCTCAGATGCCCCTTAACGAGATAGTTGAGGGAGATTGCGTCGAGATTATGGCGGGATTTCCGGCGGAATCCGTGGATCTCGTTTTCGCCGATCCCCCTTTTAACATCGGCGTCCACTACGAAAACTCTGACGATAGCAGGGAGCATGATGAGTACGTGGCCTGGAGCGAGACATGGATTGAGGCTGCCGTCAGGCTGTTGAAGAAGAACGGCTCGCTTTACGTGGCTATCGGAGATGAGTACGCCGCAGAAATCAGGATGATCGCGCGCGAAAAGAATCTATTTTTGCGAAACTGGATTATCTGGCATTACACTTTTGGGCAGCACCAGCGGAGAAAGTTCAGCCGGTCGCACACACACATTTTCTACTGGGTGGTCAACGAGCGGGAGTTCACTTTCAACACGGATGACATCCGGGTGCCATCGGACCGGCAGTTGGTTTACGCCGACAAGAGAGCTCATCCGAAGGGGAAGGTTCCGGATGACGTATGGGCTTTTTCCAGAGTTTGCGGGACTTTCAAGGAAAGGGTTGGGAAGCATCCTTGCCAGATGCCGGAATCGCTCCTGGAAAGAATCATCCTGGCGAGCAGCAATCAAGGCGATGTGGTTCTCGATCCATTCTGTGGTACGGGCACTACCGCAGCGGTCGCCCAGAAGCTGGGAAGGAATTACATCGGCATAGATGTTTCTCCAAACTACTGTGAGCTCGCGAGAAAGAGGGTGCATGAAGTGGCGGCAAGGGGGGATCGATGATAACTGAGCGTGGGGCGGCCCCGGAGGTCTTCGCGCTGCTGGACGCGAGTGTCGTCGCTCCCTATTACGTCCCGGAATCCGGGTCAGGCGCGAAGTCCAAAAGGGTTAATCCCAGAATCACAGGTCTGATGGAGGCCGTGCGGAATGGCGGGGCACCTTATATCCTGCTGTACATACCGAGCTTCTGCGTAGCCGAGGTTTTCGGCGTGTTCGACAAGTACCGGTTCGGTTCCTGGATTCCCCAGCTCAAGAAGGTGGTGCCGGACGGGATTCCCCAATGCCGGTACGAGGGGGCGCGAAGACGGTTCTCGGAGGACGTCGCCCATGGAAAGCTGTTGCACGCGTACAATCTGTCAGGGTGCCATGTGCGCGCGACCGACCTGATCTCACCCGTCGACCATTACTACCAACACTACCGCGAGCGGGGGCGTAGGAGGGTCCGGTTGTCCCCGATGGGGACCTCTGATCGTCTCATTATAGCGATGGGAATATGCCTGAGCAGAATTCACGGAAGGAGGAATCTCGCTGTGGTGACGGCGGACGATAGGCTGGCGGTCATCTTGGAGCGCGCCCGAAGGATGAAGAGGAACACGGCTGAGCGGCTGGGAATCCCCCAGGCGGCCGAACGTTTAGCTCTGGATTACAGTGCGGACCTGTATCCCAGAGTAGTAAACTTAGCGAAGTGCACCAACGGGGACCTGAGCCGGGTTTTTCGTCTTTGGCCGCTGCCGGCGCGCGGGATGGCCCGCAGGCCTGTCTCCGAGTTGGATGAGTTTAAACCGACAGTCAGGAGTCTATACAAGGAAGTGAACGTTCCCCTGGACAGACTAGCGTACACGGCGGAGTTCGAGCGGCTTCATGCGCGGGTCGTCCACGAGAGAGGCGCGTACATAACAAGATCGCAGCTCTGGAGGTTGCTTCTGAAGATGCGGAAGGCCGCAGGCGGAGGCGGCTTGCCCCGTGTCGGCCGGCGCGCTCCACGATAGATTGGTCCAAAAGAAGGCGTATCGGGAGGGAAGTAGTCCATGCAACCGCAGGAAAATTCCGCCGAAGGCGCGGCGCCAAAGATGATGAGGGTTGTTCAAATTCACCTCAGAGAAGCAGGGAAGGTGCATTATTATCGAGTCGGCGATATTGACCTGAAGGTGGATGAATACTGCATCGTCCAATCCGAACGGGGGCAGGAATACGGTCAGATAGTCAGCGAGCCAGAGCATGTCCCTAAGGAGAACTTCGAACAGCCACTGAAGATGGTGCTGAGGAAAATCACCATCAACGACCGCTACCAAATCAATAAGAACATTCGAGACGCCAAGGAGGCTCGCGGAGTCTGTCTGGATATGATTAGACAGCACAATCTCCCAATGAAACTGGTGGACGTGGAGTATTCCTTCGACCGCAGGAAAGTAGTCTTCTACTTCACCTCAGAAGGTCGGGTGGATTTTCGAGAGCTGGTGAAGGACCTTGCGCGGCATTTCAAGTCGAGGATCGAGCTGCGGCAGATCGGGGTGAGGGACGAAGCCAAGATGGTGGGGGGTATAGGAACGTGTGGCAAACCTCTTTGCTGCGCGACCTTTCTGAAGAACTTTGAGCCTATTAACATCAGGATGGCAAAAGAGCAGCATCTCTCCTTGAATCCGAACAAGATTTCCGGTATCTGTGGGCGATTGCTTTGCTGCCTGCGGTTCGAACACCCCTGTTACGTGGAAATGAGCAAGGACCTTCCGCGAGTGGGGGCGACGGTCTCAACCCCCACGGGAGAGGGAAAGGTAATTGAGCAAGAGATACTTGGCCAGCAGGTGAGAGTTCTTTTGGGTGATGGGCGAGAAGTGAAGTTGCCCGCGAAGGACGTTACTATTGTGAAGGAGCAAGGCTCCAGCGGTAAGCAGAAGTGAAGGCACGTGTCAGAAGGAAAGTTCTACATAACAGCGGCAATTGATTATCCGAACGCCCTTCCTCACATCGGAACAGCCTATGAGAAGATCGGCGCGGACGTAATCGCCCGATATAAGGCGATGTGCGGCCTCGACAGCTTCTTCGTGATGGGAACGGACGAACACAGCGCGAACGTCGAGAAGGCAGCAGCAGAAAAGGAGCTATCGCCGCAGGAGTTCACGGATGAGGTCGCTCCGAAGTTCGTTGAGGCGTGGGAGAGCCTGGGGATAAGGTACACGTCCTTTGTCCGGAGCTCGTCCGGTCGGCACGAGAGTTCCGTGCAGGACATTTTCCGAAGGATCTACGAGAAGGGAGACATCTACGAGGGATTCTACGAGGGCTGGTACTGCAATTCGTGCGAACGCTTTTTCCAGGAGCGAGACCTCAACGGTAAGATTTGCCCCACTCACAACCGACCCCTCGAATGGGTGAAGGAGAGGAACTACATTTTCGCTCTCTCGAAATATACTGACCGGATTCTCAGCCATATCAAGGAAAACCCCGGTTTCGTGGAGCCGGAGACCCGGAGGTACGAGATCGTCAGCTTGCTCCGAA
>JABMQX010000419.1 GCA_013203085.1 bacterium
GTTGTGTTCGGTGGAACACGGTACGCCCAAAAGATCGGATACCTCGAAAAATGGTCGTCCATCGCTCCCGGGAAACTCCTCAAGAAACGGTCGATCGAAAGGTGCTTCCGCGATCGCGTGTCCCGATACGATTTTCTGGCCCCCGGCACGCAGTTGAAACTCGAGTTCGCCACCGGGGCAGAGCGACGTTTCAGACTGCGAATCTACAACCGAAACGCCAAGGGTTTCATCCTGTTCGCGACCGACTGCATTCTAAACCCTCTGTTCAAGAAGCTCATGTCCGTAGCTCAATGCCGAACTCCCGCTGACCTGTGGCGGCGTATGATTACAGCTTTCAGGGATAACATATTCGATAACAAGCCTTGCCTGTTTTTTGAGAAGGACCTGAGGACTATCCAACCCGTGAAAGCAAGGCTCCCCGGCTTGACCTTCCATGTCGCTACTGTGGATGAGATTTCCGAGGCCGCGACCGATCCGGAATATCTTTTCTCGAGAAGGGAGGTTCAGGAAATCCCCGAGCTCGCCAGGCAGGGCGATGTCTGCATTGTTGGCAAAGTGGGGCGAAAAATCGTCTACTATCATTGGATCCAGTTCAGGAACCGCAAGCTTTCGGAGCGGAGAATCCTCAACCTCGGCGGCAAGAAACCTTTGATTTTTAGGTGCAGAACGCTCGCCAAGTACCGAGGCAAGGGCATCTACCCGGCCGCCCTCTGTCACGCGTACGGCTATCTGGAATCCAGGGGGTTCCGCAAGTGCTATTTGGACGTCTCCGCCAGAAACGCTCCCTCCATCCGCGGAATACAAAAGCAGGGTGCGAGATTGGTGGGAAGATTTCACATTCTCTCAGTCTTCGGAATGAAGAGGGCGGTTGTCCCACGAGGTTTGGTCGAGCGGGTCGGCGTCGCGCCGTATTGGCTCTCTTGAAGGCGCACAGGTTCTCAAAGGCGCCCTCACCCGTGAAACGAAATATCGCCTGCTGGTCCATCCTCTCCTCGTCGCACATATGAACACATTCCGCTCCGCTGAATGCCGAGCGCGAAGCTCGATAGCGAGAATCAGGCTTTGAGGTTCAGCGAAAAAAGCGTGATCCCGGTAGTTCTTTTCCTGCATGCAACGAGCAAATCTGCAATCAACCGGCACCATCATGTCTCAACCTCATGACATCACCTCCACATTACCGCCGTGCCCAGACTGCACCGGGGGGCCGGCCCCCTTGAACGTTGAAATTGCCGATTCCCCGGAAGCTTTCCGAAACCTTCGCGCCCAATGGCGACGACTCCTCGAAAATAGCCATTCAAACTCCGTTTTCCTGACATGGGAGTGGCTTTTCACATGGTGGAAATGGTACGGGGGCAAAGGTCGCCTATTCATCCTTGTCGTGCGAGATGCCGACGGTCATATAAAAGGAATCGGCCCCCTCATGACCAGAAAAACCCTGGGCATCTTCCATAAGCTGCAGCTCATCGGTTCAGAATCCAAAGTCTGCTCGGAGTATCTCGACATCATTGCCGAAAAAGGTTGGGAAGAACACGTCGCTCGTTCCATTATGCGGTTCCTGCTGAGGAGATGTTTCCCGTGGCATATCCTTGTCCTGTCGAGCATCCGCGGAGATTCTCCATTCCTTGCTGTTCTTCGTCAGCTTTCTGAGGTCCGCCGCCTCCGAAGTCGGCTGGAGGTGGAGAGCATCAACCCCTTTTTGTCGTACCCCGATACATGGGATGAGCTGCTGGCCCGATTCAGTCGCAAGACCAGAAGAAACATCAGGTATTACAAAAGGAGACTCGACAACGATTTCCGCGTTCAATTCTTGCCCTGGTCTGGCCTCTTTGGCCGAACTCAGACAGTCAATGTAATTAAGAGGCTGCAGCAGAAGAGTATCTCACGAAAGGGTTTCCGAGGGGTCTTTGCGGACCCAACCTACAGGAATTTCCACGCCGAGATCATGGACCTTTTTCACAAGAAAGGCTGGCTTTATATAGTCTTTCTTCTTTGCGATGGCAAGCCCGTTGCCTTCTGGTATGTCTATCTCTATGGCGACAGGTGTTACGCTTACCAGACAGGATTTGACACTGATTACAGCTCGTACAGTGTTGGCACGGTACTCCACTCATACGTCCTTCAGGACACCATGAGCAGGGGAACCCGTGCATTTGAGTACCTGCGAGGCAACCAGCGCTACAAGCATTACTTCGCAAACTCAGCCAGAGAAATGGTCGTGCTATCTATTTTCAACAATAGTTGGTCTGGTACGCTGCTTCGCCTGTTGCACACCTGCTGGCGCCGCCTCAAGTCACACGCCACCAGCCTGCCCGGCGTGAACTTCATACAAGGGATAAAGGCCGGGGTATTCAAGCTCTGAAAGTTCCCTCCCCTCCAATCTCCTACCGGGTGGCAGTTCTTCCATTAGGCGCTCTGAGCTCAACTCTCTCTCTCAGCGGTAAGATGATGCGACGGCACCCTGGCAGGACGAATCCCGTTGTACCTCCCACAAGGAGTCGGCCATCTCAACAACTCACTGCCAGCATTCCCGGGAACCGGGCGCACTGATTCGGCGAGACCTCCCACGAAAAAATGAAAACGCTGAAAGAACTGGGCCTCCTGCGACAAATAAGAGAGGAAGCCCAAAGAATCAGCGGAGTACATTGAACAGAAACGGCACAAGCAGCTCGGCCGAAGAGCTGGTCATAAAGAGCGCGTCGGAATGACTAAAAAGAGAAGAGTCGTTGTGGCCATCGGGCTGTTATGCCTCGCGGGCGTCCTCATAATCGCTGTATATCCCGGCAAATCCTGGATTATTGGTTTCTTGAAAATCCGCATCCTGAAACAGCACCCGGTCTGGTCAATAGGAATTTATACAGGGGATTCGCCTTTTCATCTTGGCCCACCGGCGGATGTAAGCAACCCGGTCCTGACTCATAAAGATGTGACGGATGTGCCGGCGGTCTTTGTCGCGGACCCTTTTATGGTCAAAAGCGATTCTCGGTGGTACATGTTCTTTGAAGTCATGAACGCCCGCACTTTCCAGGGAGATATAGGACTCGCGACAAGCGAGGATGGATTCCATTGGACGTATAGGCAAATCGTTCTCGATGAGCCATTCCATTTGTCATACCCTTATGTCTTCGAATGGAAGAACGAGTATTACATGATTCCTGATAACGCAAATGCTCTTCGCTTATATAAGGCTGCTCCTTTTCCCACAGAGTGGATGTTCGTCAAAACTATGCTTCACGGGAGGTGCACAGATACGTCTATTCTTCGCTATAAGGGTAAGTGGTGGATGTTTGCAGAAAGCAGCCGAAAACGTAATGATACGCTCAGTCTTTACTATGCTGACGATCTGATGGGCGACTGGACCGAGCATCCTGAGAGTCCTATCATAAAACAGGACCCAAACATCGCCAGACCGGGTGGTAGGCCATTAGTATTCGATGGCCGAATTGTCAGGTTTGCCCAGGATGATTATCCCTGGTACGGAAATCAGGTCAGGGCCTTTGAAATAACCGAGCTTACAACGGCAAAATATGAGGAGAAAGAACTGCCGGACAGTCCAATACTAACGTACAGCGGCGCCGGTTGGAACGCCGGAGGGATGCACAACATTGACCTTCATCGCATCGGGGGAAATAGATGGCTCGCCTGCGTAGATGGTAGATGCCCGTAAGTACA
>JABMQX010000007.1 GCA_013203085.1 bacterium
ATTTCGTTTTCCGGAGAGAGTGGGTCGAGATGGACTACTGGGGTATCTTCGATCTGGAAGACGCGCTTCTGCCCGGCAAGTTTCCGCACGTTCTCGGTCAGAGCGGGACAAACTGCAGTAACGCAGGTGGACTTTCTGATGGCCCATTTCTCAAACGAGCGCAGGATAGGGGCGAGCATCCGCCAGAGCTTCCCACGAGCTGTAAGCTGTTCGGTAAGGGAAGAATCCATGTCATAGCAGAGCACAGCCCCCCCTCGGGGAAAAGCCAGCAGCCCGAGAAAGATTCCCTCCTCGACGCAGTGGATTACATCATACCGTCGCGCCATCAACCTTCTGACCACAACTATGTAGGTAAGCACATCGAGCGGGATTTTCAGGTAGGAGAAGCCAATGGGGATGTTCTTGAAAGGCAGTCTCACGCAGCGGTAGATGGCGGCGCCGGAGATCGAAACATCTTGGCCGGCGTAGTAGGTGACCAAATCGGTCCTGTGCCCGTGCCCACCGAGGACACGCAGCATGTTTCTCACAGCGATGGGGGTGCCCCGGTTCTCAAAGAAAGGCTCCGGAGCAATAAAAAGGATTCTCATGGGAAAGCAGCAGACCAAAAGGGGATCAAGAATCTTCGGCAGGAAGCCCTGCCACGGATGGCCGCATCAACCTCTCCATCTCCCTTTTCTGAGAAGTGCGGCCCCGCTGTTTCCTCCTCGACACAGCCACGTTACCGGTGATTCTATGAAAAAGAGGTTGAAAAGGCAACATAACCTCTCTAAAATAATACGGAGAGAGGAAGAGGAGAAGGATGAATTGGCACGAATACGAATATCACGCCCCACGGCCGCACATTCGATTCGGTCCAAAACTCACTCCGACCGTCAAGACCCTGATCACCATCAACGTGGTGGTCTTCGTTTTTCAATCTGTCTTGGCCCGAACCCCCCTATTCTTTTATCTCTGCGTGGTGCCGCGGCTACTGTTTCGAAAGCTGTTTCTCTGGCAGTTGTTCACCTACATGTTTCTTCACGCGAATCTCTGGCATATCCTGCTGAACATGTTCGTGCTATGGATGTTCGGTTCGGAGCTGGAGGTTCGCCTCGGCAGAAAGCAATTCATCCAGCTATACTTCCTATCTGGTCTGGGCGCCGGACTATGCTATGCGCTCACCAGTTGGGGTCCGAGAGCTTTTATGCCCATGCTGGGGGCGTCCGGAGCGGTTTTCGGCTTACTGGTCGCCTACGCGATGCTTTTCCCCGAAAGATACCTCACGTTACTGGTCTTCTTCGTTTTCCCCGTGACCCTCAAGGCGAAACACCTGGTACTTGGCTTTGCACTATTAGAGATTCTTTCGGTCGTTTCGGTAGCACGGGACAACGTGGCACACTTTGCCCACCTGGGGGGATTTCTTTTTGGCTACATTTACATGAGGTCTAAGTTCGGGCTGACACTTCCATATGCCTTTGCGAACCGCCTGCGGGACCTTTTCAAGAAACCGGGGCGTTCGACAAGGCAAGGGACATACAAATATACGCCGATTGACGCGCAGGAGTTCATTGACCGGGAGGTGGACCCTATCCTGGCGAAGATTTCGCGATACGGAATGAGTAGTCTGAGCAGAAAAGAAAGAAGAATCTTGAAGAAGGCTCGGTCGCAAATGAAGTGAGCTGGGGGGAGTAATGGATGCACGGTCGTTGTTGAAGATACTGGAAGAAGGCTTTGAAGACAGTTTTCTGACCTCGGTTTATGAACTGCGTGAACTGCCGGCGGTCAAGGCAAGAATGTCATCGTTGGTCAGTAAGTTCATGGCGGAGTTTACCGCGGCGAAGAAGGTTACCATTGTGCGGGCGCCGGGGAGAGTCAACTTGATCGGCGAACACACTGATTACAGCGGTTTACCGGTCCTGCCCATGGCGATACCTCGGGAGATAACCTGCTGCAGCAGAAAAAGGCAGCAGAAAAAGGTCCGCGTGAGGAATACTGACAACAAGTACCCGCCGTTTGAGTTCCTCGTTAGGCGGCGGATTGCCTTTTCCGAGAATGGGCACTGGGGAAATTATGTCAAGGCGGCCTTTCAAGGCCTCGCGGATCATTTCGGCTCGGCGACCAGTTTGCCGGGCATGGACATGGTTTTCGACGGCAACATCCCGACCGGCGCGGGCTTGAGTTCATCATCTGCTTTGGTCGTAGCCGCAGCGCTGGCAATCCTCAGCCACACGCAAAAGAAAGTGGAGAAAGAAGAATTGGCGGAGGCGATGGCTGCAGCCGAATGCTACGTGGGCACCCGAGGAGGAGGAATGGACCACGCGGCATCCCTCCTATCCGAATCCGGAAAAGCACTGAAAATAGACTTCTTCCCGCTGCGCGTGCAACCGGTAGACATCGCCAGGGGGTTCTCCATTCTCGTGTGCAACTCGATGATTGTTGCTGAGAAAAGTGGGGGCGCCCGGCAGGAATACAACCGGCGCGCTCTGGAATGCAAGCTCGCTTCCGCCATCCTTTCTCAATCCGCCGACATGAAAAAAGCGAAGCGCCTCGGTGACGTGTACCGGGAGATGGGCGCCCCCCTCCTGCTGAGGTTGATCAGGACAGAGTTGCACTCGAGACCGTATAGCCTCAAAGATGTCGCCAAGATCCTAAATATGACTCCCGCGGAACTTGAGACCCGATTCGGCGACAGTATTGGCTCCCTCTCAAAGAACATTTCCAATAAGGTCTTGCATCTCAAATCGAGGGCGGTTCACGTGGTGAGCGAGGCGGCGAGAGTTGAGGATGGGGCAATCGTGATGCGTAAAGGGGACGGCAATGCCTTCGGAGCAGTGATGAACGCTTCCCATGCGAGCTGCCGAAACAATTTCGGTGTGAGTTGCGAGGAGCTCGATCTTCTCACCAAGATCGCCAGAGAAAACGGGGCAGTTGGAGCGAGATTGACAGGGGCCGGCTTCGGAGGATGCACCGTGAATCTCGTCTATCAGCAGGACGTGGAGGCGATAAAATCCAAAATTGCCGCGAGATACTACGGGAAGTTTTTGAAGCACGCCCATCCTGACGAGTACGCTTCTTACAAGGCCGGAGAGGAAGTCATATTCGAGTTCCGGGCGGCTGCGGGCGCCCAGTGTCTTGTAGCGTGAGAACATCCAACGGTCTCACCGCCTCGGCACATTTCGCATACCTCTCCACAAGGGATAGGACCCTTTCGATTCTCTCACCCACAGACCTTCAGTTGACCGGAGAACCTACCGACACTCAATTCCCTTCACCGAGAGCACCTGCTGTGGGAGAGGCAATGAGGCTCATTGTCGCTGCGATGAACTCAGCCTCCGTCGCCAATGAAAGCCACGATTTGCTCCATCACTTTATTCACGTAAAGGACCATCCCAAAATGGCTCGTGTTGTACCAAACGATTTTTGGGCGGCCCGCCTTCTCCCATAATTTGAGCGTGCACTCCCTCGGCACCGTCCGATCCTTCTTTCCGTTGAACATTATGACAGTGGGAGCGTTGATGCGGTGAGCGTACGTGAGAGGGTCAACCGGCTTCAACTCCTCCCGCAGTCTTTGTATGGTGTAGCCCTTCTCGTGCAAACGCTTTTTGAGATCAGCCGTTTCCGGCGAGTTCCAGATGATTTCCGCCACATCCCCGCCGCCGAGGACGAGGGCGTTCTTGGCGAAGCCGTCGTCAACCCCGATGGCAACGCCGGCGACGATTGCCCCGAGGCTGACGCCAACGATTCCTGTTTTGTCGGGGTCAACTTCCTTTCTCCCCCTCAGCCACAGTGCAGCGCAGCGGATATCGAGAACTGCCTGGGTCATCGCGTCCCTCGCGAAGGAGATGTATCCGGAAAGCATCCCCGTTTCTATGTCATCTTTCGGCCTTCGTTTGCCGAAAAAGGGCATGTGCATGGCGAGGGCGGCAATGCCGTTGTCGGCGAGCGCACGGGCAACATTTCTCGCGACGACGAAGTTGCCCTCCAAAACGTCCAGGACGATCACAGCCGGCACCTTGCCGGAAACCTTCGGAAGATAGTATTCGGCGAAGACGGTATTGGCTTCGGGCCAGCGTGTTTTGACCTCGGATGGGAAAGAGAGGTCTGCCACAAAATAACCTTCCCTCGCGGTATCGTAAGTCAGGACCCACCGAAAACTCTTTCTCTTCAGACGGAACCGTGCAAGGGCAGAATCGGACAGAAATTCCTCTTTCTCGGAGACTATGACGGTTCCCGCTTCGGGCGGAGGGAGCTCGGCTGCCGTGAGCCGGGGCGGCTCGGCGACCTTCGTCTCAAAAGGAACTCCTCGAATCAGCTTTAGAAGGTTGTATTTGTAAAAGGGTTGGTTTTGGGCTCCCGGAAACTTCGCTTCGGGAAGGTTGACGGCGTTGGATACCCAGAACTCCAGAGTCGAAGGGCAAAACACTGCCTGGTGAAGACAGGAGTGCTCCGGCGGATACTTCCGCAAAAGCTCAATCATTTTGACGTCGTTGAGGCGCCCGTAATTCTCCAGAAGGAAACTGCTCATGACGGAATAAGCAAGCCAGTCTGCCGGGGAAGAGATCTCCGGGTCGTATGTATCCCTCTGGATAGCGGCCATTTTCTTGTCAACGAAGTAATTTCCCCGCCGCACCGCGTCCGCAATTGGGAAATGAGGGGGCGGGTTGCTTTTCTTGTCCCCCGGGAGGCCGACGGCAATCTGCGAGTGAGACACCTCCAACGCGCAAGCGGAAGGTATCTTCCCGTCCCCCACAATGAAAGTGAAACCGCATGTGCGAGGAGCCTTGCCGATGAGTTGGATAACCTCATCGAGCGAATTGCAAGCTCTGAGAGCTTCTCTCAGCATGAAAATCATCGGCATTCCCGAATAGCTTTCGTCCCGGCAGGCATTGCCTATCTCGCCTATCGAAATCCCCTTGTCGTTCATGCCGGAGACGCACCCCGTAGATCCCGCCCACGAAAGGACTGCGTGCGCGTTTCCATCGGTCGGTTGATAGACGATGACGACAGCGTTTTCTTGAATCGTTTTCTTATCGCCGATATCCAGTCCGTAATCGAGACTTCTGGTGTGATACAATCTACCATCAACTGTCGCCTTGCCGAAAGCAGCCGCTCCAGTGCAGTGAAAACGCGTCGGTATGGCGTGGAGCAGATGAATCTCTTCTACTGGAACGCCGGACCCTTTGGCAAGCCCTCTCATTTCATCCATGTAATCCTTCGGGATGAACGGCCGCAGGGAGCCGAATATCCCCCTCAGTTCTGAGAGAGGCAGCTTCGCTTTGCCCACAAACCATTCGCGGACGAAAGCTCGAACGTCCTCGGCGACCTCCTTCGCAAGCAACCTCCCATGCTGAAAGCCCATTTGATATGGGTTCCCTCGCAGGATGAGAACTTTTTGTCCCTTGAGCAGGAGAAGACTGCCTTGTCCTTCACGCCCGATGACACGCCAATGTGAAGTCGCCGCAGGGGATTCGCCTGCCCGAACGGGGGCCAGGCAACAGCCGAGAAGAACCGCAACTATTACAATCGCAAAACAGATGTTTCTCAAGGCATCCAAGAAACGAAGCCTCCCGTTGGAATGAACAATTGTTTTCATAGAGTGTGTATCCTGTGCTTTCTTGTTTGTGGCTCTGCAAAGGGGAAAACGCGGTCCCGGGAGTCGCGGAAACTCTTAACGACGTTTGCCCTTCATCCCTTCCCATTCACCGCACGGCCAAACGGCCTCCGGCCACAATGGCCCGCGTGAGACAAAGGGTTGCCTCCATCAAAGCGCCCGTATTCTATCACATCTCAGTCCCCGCCGCGACCCGGGCCGCCGAGCGTTGCGAAAAAAGACGCGATGGCAGACACGACGATCGCCGCCGCAGGTTCCCCGGGCAGATTTTCAGGATGCCGCAAAAACGCCCTCTTTGCTATACTGATGTGCCCGTGGAAAGAGAAACACTCAACCTCAATCCACAGAGGAGGAATAATGTTCACCACAGACATCACCATAAAGGAAATGGAGACCAGCTTCGAGCCGATGCCTTTCAGGACACCCCTGAAATTTGGCTCCGTCGTCATCGGAAGTTGGGATTTCTGCCGCGTGCGCTGCCTGGCAACCAACGGCAGGGGTCGAACCGCAGAAGGATGGGGCGGAATCTTCATGGCCGACGGATGGGCCTGGCCGAAACCACCTCTCGATTCCCCCACCAAGGTATCCCTCATGAGTGAGATCGCGGTCCAATTCGGAAAGAGTCTCGTCGGCTCAAAAGGACATCCTCTCAGCATCATGTCCTCCGCTCGCCCTTGCCTCGAAAGCCTCCGCAGCGAGAAGTCGCAAGACGCTGGAGCAGAAATCCCCCTCCTTGCTGTTCTCGTCGCCGGTTCCGCTGCCGACGCTGCGGTTCACGACGCTTTTGGAGTTGTCAACGGCATCCCTTCTTACGATGGCTACGGCCCCGATTTCATTGACCACGATCTGTCATCCTATCTCGGCCCCCGCTTCAAGGGACGCTACCTCGCAAATTTTCTCCGGGGCGCCTATAAGCCTGCGATCCCTCTCGTACACCTCGTAGGTGGCCTTGACAAGCTGCGGGAATCGGAGATTGACGATTCAGACCCTCAAGATAGTCTTCCCGTTTCTCTCGACCAATGGATTCGTCGCGACGGCGTCTTCTGCCTGAAGGTAAAACTTCGCGGAAACGACTTACAGTGGGACGTCCAGAGATTGCTCGAGGTGCATCATCTCGCAGGGGAGACACTCTTGCCTGAATACCGCGAATTCATCGCCATGACCGCTGACGCCAACGAGATATGCCCCAACGCTGAGTACGCGGTCGAAATGCTCACCAAAGTCAGAGAAGCTTCTCCCGAAGCCTTCGACGCCATAAAATACGTCGAGCAATTGACCTCCCGCGATATGGAAACCAATCCTTACGATGTTTCCGAGGTTGCAAAGCTCAAGCCCGTCCTTCTCGACGAGGGCCTGACCTCCCTCGAATCTCTCGACCGGGCCCTTCGCCTTGGCTGGTCAGGACCCGCTCTCAAGACATGCAAGGGCCACACCGAAGCCCTCTTAACTCTCGCCAAAGCGGAGATGGAAGGCCTGCCGTATTCCGTCCAGGACCTCACCAACCCCAGCATCGCCCTCCTCCATTCTGTCGGTTTCGCCGCCAGAACGAATTGCTTAGTGGGGGTTGAATCCAACGCCCGCCAGTTTGTAAGAGACTACGCATCCGAAAAAGAACTGCGAACCCACCCCGACATATTCACCATCCGCAATGGTGTTGCCGATACTACGACCCTGACCAATCTCGGCCTGGGCTACGGCCTGTAACGCGAACAATGATTTGGCGGATTCAACTTCGCCGAAAGGCGAGCCCCCCGAGCGATTTCGGACTGGCTTCTGTTTTCATCCTCCTCGGAATGGTCTTTTTTCTCTCCGACTTCCTGGTGTGTGTTCTCGGGGATAACGGAACCAAGGTCCGGAGGCTTTGCTCGTGTTTCCGTCGGCCTTCGCGGTGATGATGATTCGGAGAGGAGTTGCCAAGGCAATCGGCGACGGCGTGTGAGCGCGCGTTTCTATGCCTTGCCTCGCTTCTTCAGCGCCCTGTAACCCAGCGCCACAACGAGCCCTGCCACAAAGCCACCTATATGGGCGGCGTATGCGATAGGGGCCTCGACGAGCGAGAAAATCAGCTGCACTCCGAACCACAAAGAAAGGAACACGAAGGCGGGAACGGGCACGATGTAATAACCGATGACCGCCTTGACTCTGGATTGCGGAAAGAGTACCAAATAACAGCCCATTACCCCGGATATAGCACCGCTGGCACCAACCGCGGGCAGATCCGGGTGAGTGGTAGTAAGCGCATGCGCAAGCGCCGCGACGCTCCCAAGGAATAAATACGCCACTGGGAAACTTATCTTCCCCAAGCGATCTTCCACGTTATCCCCGAATATCCAGAGAAACAGCATGTTCGCCACCAGGTGAAATAAGCCGACGTGCAAGAACTGAGCTGTCACTAACCTGTAAATCTCGCGACCCTCCAAGAAGTAATCCGGAATGAACCCAAAATCCTCGATGATTTCGCGGGAGCCTCCGAACAGCATGAAGATGGCGATGTTCACGATGATCATCAGCACTGTAACGAGGGGAATAGTGACTGTTTCCTCTTCGTCTGATATTGGAAGGAGCCCAACCCAAAACCCCGCGACCCTGATCCTTGCCCCGCCAATCTCGCTGGCCTCTTCCGCCATTCTGTGATACTTCGCCCGTTCGACCTCCCTCTCGGCCAGAGCCTCTCCGAAGCTATCAATGGTTGGATTGCCTTTGACGTACTGAGCGACCTTCACTATCTCGCCCCGGTCCGCCCAGATCAACCCGCACTCTGAGCACCTGTCCAGAATGATATTGGAATCATATGCGTAGTTGAATGGGGCCATCGCCTCGCCGCATTCCGGACACATTTTCCCCTCCGGCTGAATCCGTGTTTGGGGCACGGCTTTCCTATCGAAGAGCTCTGCCGTGGAAAGTTCTTGCAGGGAGGAATCTCGGAGAGCAGAAATGTACTGGCGGAAGGTTTCCTTGGCGCACAATAAACCGCCGCACCCCGGGCAGAAATGAACGAGAACCCCCTCAACTTCACGTTTGGTCAGAGGAACCCTGCAAACGGGACAGTCCATCCCCATTGCTCCGTTCTCACCCTCCCTCGCCTGCCCGTCTTTACACTGCGTCTGCCGGACAGATCAAATATGCTCCGCGACGATTCCGTACATCTGGCAATACGCCTTCAGCTTCCTGACGTGATTTCCGTAAAGGAACAGTTGATGAAAACCCTTCGTATCTCTCGTATCGGGCGGACCGTCAATTTCCAGTTCCACCGAAGTCCGGCAACCGCCCGCGGGCGGTGTTTGGAGGTTGCGAACTACTTTCCCGCAGCCGATGATCATCCGCTTCGGTCCTGCGAACTCCATCACCGTCACCTCCTGCTCAGGCCGCCAGAGAATCTGCATCGCCACCCCGATATCCGACTCGGAGTGACTTCTCAGAATGAAAGGCTCGCACGGCTTATCGTAGCCATTCAGCCTGGTGGGGCTTGTGCAGTGCGCGCCGATGAAGTTGTTCTTCTCCGTTTCGGGAACAGGGTCCTGCATGAAGCCTGGTCTCTCCAGAAGGCTGC
>JABMQX010000420.1 GCA_013203085.1 bacterium
ATCGTCGCGATGAATCGCCTGCCGCCTCGCAGCTTTCCGACGCAGACTTCGCTCGACCCTCTTGCCTCCTTTCGCTGTTGATTTCCGGCGCACAGGCGAGTTTTTCGCCACCGGGCGTCTTTCCCTTTGCCCTCAAGATCGAAAAGATAGACCCCTTCGAAGCTGGCGGTCAGAAGTTCATCCCGCCCGTCGCCGTCGAAGTCATAAACCGCGATCCCGTGGGTCACGTGAAGTGTCTCGTCAATGATCTCTTTCGGCCAGGGGGCAAGAGGATCCCGTTGAGGTATGCGGTAGAGAAGCAAGGGCGCCGGCGCCTGGTCGTACTGGGGGGCTCTGGCGCCTCGACCGAGAATGGGCACACAGATGAGCTCCTTTTTTCCATCTCCATCCACATCCGCCCATCGGAGACGGTGTGTTGTCGGCTCGGCGTCAATTCGATGAACCGCCCAGGGGTCGTCGAGGTTCTTTCGGCGCTTCAGCCAGCTTATGGTGCCTCCGGAAGTGCTTCTCTGGAGCCGGAAATCGCTCGCCACAGCGATCTCGAACTCGCCGTCGCCATCAATGTCGTGAACAGCAAAGTCAACATTATCCTTCGTCGCGTCAACGCTGACGGGGTATCGCCTCCAGGAGGGATTCTTGTACCACGCGATTTGCCCACCACGACCTTCTCCAAGAGCGAGGACATCTGGCTTTCCGTCGCCGTCAATGTCTTCTACGACGACCTGGTATCCGCCGGCAAAGTTGTCATCAAGGACGACACGCCGGAATTTGGGGACTTGTGCAGCGCTGCACGCGAAAATGCACAATGCGAAGAACAAAGCTGTTTCAATATGCGTTCCTACAAGCATGTCTGTGCCTCTCTATCTACTGTGTGTGAACGAATTGACCTCTTGCCCTCACAAAATCCGCCCTCGACAAACTCCTCGCCGAATTACCAGGCCCCCTCACCGTCGGGCCTCCGGTTCGGCGAACCTCCTGCGCTCATCTCAGCGTGCTCTGCGGTCTCTGCGGTTCTCGCTCCTGTTCTTATAAGTTCTCCGCTCTGCTTAGATGTTTTGTCGCAACTGCCGCTCGGACCCCGCGTTATCGGCTCAAGTTTGTCGCCGCGCCGTCGTTTTGTCAACCGATTATCGGCCTTGCGCGCAACCCCTCAGTTACGGGCGGCTGAGCGCGCACCCGCACAGTCCGCAGACAAGGCAGAGGCGCCCTTGTACCGCTGGTGTCTTGTTAGAATGTATAAGTAAGGTTGAAAAGGTAACCCTCCTGATGGCTACATTGCTGAGACAGAAAATCGCCGCCGAAGTTGTCTTGCGGAGCAAGGGCCGCCCGGTTATCGTTCGCGCAAGTTCAGGGACTCGCCCGCAAGCTTACCTCCTCAACGGAGCGCCCCCCTGCCAGAGCTCGAATTCTCTGGCCTCCTGCACATTTCACTGCCGAGGCTGATCTTCACCCTCGCACCGCCTCATTGATGCTGGCGAGCCGACCGCGGTCATGGTACAATGTTGTGTGCAACTGGTTTTAGGAAAGCTTCGCTCAAGGGATTCAGGAGGGCATGATATGTTGAGATTCCTTGTCGCAGTGTGCGGTTTAGCGCTGAGCTTGACCGGCGGGGTGAAGATTGAGGCATCACAGAACTGGGATGTAGGCTGCAGGGATGGTGGCTATCTGCGGGGGATGGGGTTGAGCGACGTTTGGGCGGCGATGGACGCGATAGGTATCTCGCGGGTCGAAGTGAGGGTCTCGGGAGACCTCTCCTGTCCGGGCCTTTTCGAGGGTGGCGGCACACCCTATCGGATTGACACGCCGCAAGCTCGTCGGAAGCTCCGCAAGAAGCTGGCTGAGAGAAAAAAATCTATCGCCGCCTTCTGTGCGGTGGTGAGGCTTGAGAAGGGGAGGTCCGACGAAGCCAGCCTTGAGTGGGTCGAGAATATAGCAAAGGCTGCCGTTGATCTCGACAGGCCCATTATCATGCTTCCGGTTGTAGGTGGCGGCTTTTCCGACGAGGAGTTCGTGAAGCGTGCCATCGGGCTTGTCAAGAAGCTCGTCCCCATCGCCGAGCGGTACGGCGTGCAGATTACGCTCGAGAACCTGGGACATTACTGGAACCGTAAGGAAATCCTCGAACCGGTCCTCAAGGCTGTTCCCACAGACCGGGTCGGCCTGGCTCTCGACATAACGAACATGTACTGGTTCGGCCATCCCCTCAGCAACATGTATGATTTGGCGGCAACGTTCGCCCCCTACGTCCGGTACATCCACGTCAAGAACGTCAAATACCCCGAGGACAAGAGAGAAGTCCGGCGTACCGAAGGGTGGCAATACGGGAAATATGCCGCCCCTGTGAAGGAGGGTGATATTGATTTCCGGAAAATCATTGCCTTGCTGAGCAAGGCGGGTTATAGTGGGGACTTGACCTTGGAGGATGACAGCCTCGGAAAGTTCGACGCGGCGGGACAAAAAAGGGTCTTGCGGGAAAACGTTCAGTTGCTTAGAGACATCATCGCCGAGATGAAGTGATTTTTCCCTCCCCCAGACGGTGGTTCGTGTTCGGTCGCTCAGAAGGGCCGAGAATCTGTCGGAGGATCCTTGGTGGAGAGCTTGAGAATTCCTATTATCCTTTCAGGGTGTCTAACGGCGATTCTCATCGGAGGTTGTAACATGGCTGATAGGCATGCGCCCCTGAAGAAGGTTGAAGGCTGGGTGCGCCCCGAACGCCCCAAGAAGGTAAACTCCGGCAACATCTTTGACTACATGGACGGCGCCGGAGAGCTTTATCTCGCTTATTCCTTCGTCGGCCTTGACGTGTGGAAATACAAGAAACCTGATGCGCCAGACATCCTCATCGAGGTTTACGATATGGGAGATTCGCCGGAGGCCTTCGGTGTGCTTTCCTTCGATCTGAGCGGGGACGAAGTGGGCATCGGGCAAAAATCTGTTTATGCGGCAGGCCTTCTGCGGTTCTGGAAAGGGAAATATTTCGTCCGGGTTCTTGCTGACGCGGAAACGCTTCCCGCGAAATCAGCCGTGATGAAGATCGGGAAGCATCTCGCCGCCGGAATGCCAGGAAAAGGGTCGCCGCCGGAACTTGTCGCAAAGCTCCCGGAAAAGGGGCTTTTGCCTGCGAGCGTCCATTATTTCCACAAGAAAATCTGCCTGGACTATTTCTACTATCTCGCGGACGACAATATCCTGAAGCTGGATGAGAGAACAAACGCGGTGATAGCGGATTATGGGATGTCTTCCGGGCACGCCAAGCTACTCGTCGTCGAGTACGATTCCGAAGCGTCGAGCGTGAAAGCCTGGGAATCATTCCACGCCGCTTACCTCAACCAGCAGCCCCCCGAATCGGGGGTGATTGATTCAAAGAAAATCGAAGGTGAGCAGTGGGTTTGCAGTCGGCGGGAGGGAAATCTGCTGCTGATTGCGTTCGAGGGAACAAGCCGGAAGGATTGCGAAGAACTATTGCACGGGGCAGGCACCAAATCTACTCAAGGAGGTTAAGAGAACTATGAAAACTCAGGAATCAGGAATAACGAGGCGAGATTTCCTGCGGGGGACGGCTTTCGCCGCCCTGTCTTCCACTCTGGGAATGACGATCGCAGGGAGAACAACGTGTGCCGCCGAGGGAAAGGAGCCCGTCAGCAAGGTGTTCCTCATTCGCCGCCAGAATGCTCTTGACGAGATGCACAGGGTCAATAGGAAAGTCCTCTCTGAAATGCTGGACAAAGTCGTCTGTGCGGTGGCTGGAACGGAAGACGCCGCGGCAGCGTGGAAGACATTCGTAAAATCCGACGACACTGTCGGTCTCGTGCCAACTCCCGCGCTCGGGGGTACCCACAAGGAAGTTACCGAACTCGTAAAAGAGAAGCTGGCTTTCGCCGGGATTCAGGGAGAGAAGATTCTTCATGCGCAGGGCAAGAAGGGAGTCCATAAGAAATGCTCCGTCCTGATCCCTCTCCCCAACCTTAAGGCGCACTGGCTGACAGGCATCGGGACGGTTCTCAAGAACTACATTCTCTTCAGCGGTAAGGCGTCCGCCTATCACAAGGAGAAGAGCAAGGACCTCGGGCGCATTTGGACAATGCCCGGGGTTAAAGGAAAAAGTCGGATCGTCATCGTGGACGCACTCAGACCTCTCTTTGACAAGGGCCCTCAGGTTGTCCCGCAATATCTCTGGCATTACAACGGTATCATTGCGGGCACGGACCCCGTGGCGGTGGAGGCGGTTTGCCTGAAGATCATTCAGGCGAAACGAGACCTGTTCAAGGGCGAGCCGTGGCCCCTCAGCCCACCACCCACATGCATTGAAGCCGCGGACAAAGTTTATCACGTCGGCTGCTCCGATCTCAGCAAGATCGAATTGGTGAAGATGGGGTGGGAAGAAGGCATATTGGTTTGATGCCGACCGTCTTACTCAGCTGAGCTTTTTGGACGACCGCGGTCAGCACAAAACTTGATCCAAGCTGTTCAGAGAGTCGTTCGCTGACAGCACGGGGAAGTCTCGCCTCGGTCTGGTGTCTGCAAACACTCTGTCCAAATCTCTCATCATCGGACCCCGTGGATTGTATCACCGGGCGAGAGTTCTCTCACTGCAGCGCAGGCAGAGAGCTTGAGCAACGCCAGGGAGAGAGCGAGTCCCCACGGAGTAATACATCGTCAGGATCGTCCCGTCGTCAAGCTGAACGGTGCTCGGGTAGCCGCAATCAGTGTTCTGCGAATCCCATGCGAGCATGAGGCGGTGCTCGTAATCCCACGTTTTGCCCAGATCACGGCTGAGAACGCATCCAACGCCATACGGGCGCAGGCGGTTGCCGTACGTGACAAGGAGCGTCCCGCTTTTCAGGAGGCAGATGTCGGCGGGATGTTGTCCGCGTTTGGTGAGCTTTCGCGGCGGGGACCAGTGGTATCCATCGTCGCTTGATTCTGTGACCGAAA
>JABMQX010000040.1 GCA_013203085.1 bacterium
AGCGAGAACATCTTCGATGGTTTCCTCCTTAACAGTAATGTTCGCTTTCATAGAGGCGAGTTTTGCGGCGTGCTCCTTTGTCCGCTTCTCGTAGCGAAGGACAGCAATTCTCCTCGAAGCCAATCCCCATGCTAAGTCCCGGAACGGTTTATTGGGACCAATGCTTTCATCACGGCCATGGGGTCCTGAGCCATGGACAAGCACCACCGCAGGGAAATGGCCCTCTCCCGCTGGAAAAGCCAACGTTCCAGGCACACTCCATTCCCCGGTTCCGACCAGAACCTCTTTCTCTCTGAACGTATCGGGCTTTGCGTAGGCTGGCGGCTTGTATTCAGCGGCAGGTTGGCTTGGAACAAACCATAAGCCAGTGATTTGCCCTTCGCCGTTGAAGACGACCTTGACGTCGAGAGCCAACTTGTCAAATTGGCACGTCACAAACACGATATCAAACTGCCGCACCTGTTCCGTTCGGAAACCGACCTGTCTCCTAAAAGGTCCGGTCTGTGCAATGAGAGATTTCCACACCTCTTGGAGCTTCTCGGAGGGCATTACTTTTTCCATGACGCTATCGAAATTACTCACCGCACTTGAAAACTCTTCTTCTACAAGTAACTCAACAAATTCCTTGGCCAAAGCCGTGAGGCCATCAGCTTTTGGAACTTCCTGCTGCGAGGCGCAAGCAATCAAGCGACACGCTGCAAGGGCTACGACTAAAAGAAAGACGCACTTCTTCATAACACTTGACTCCTTTTGTCCTGGCTCGGCATCTATTGAAGAAATCCGATCGACGCTCAGGCTACTGACTTGCGTCTGGCAAGGCCGAGTTGTTTGACTCGGGACAGACGCTCTGGATACACGCTTGACCTGCCTCGCCCGAACGGACCGTCCGTGACAAAGGATAAACCGACACCTGAACCTATTAAAGACCTTGACATAATCGAGTCAACTGAAAACAATGCGAAACAACCTGAGCCAGAGGCAAACAGAATATAGAACAGGAGAAGAAACATGAGCACGCATGATTATTCGCGTCGCGACTTTCTGAAATCCGTTGGGTTGGGCGCAGCAGGGTTGTTCGTCTCAGGACGCGTGAGCGGTTTCCAGCCGCAAACGGGCGGGATTGCTCCGGACAACCCCAACATCATCATCATTTTTGCGGACGACCTGGGCTACGGTGATCTTGGATGCTTCGGGCATCCGACCATTCACACGCCCAATCTTGACCGCATGGCGGCGGAAGGGGTCAAACTCACGCAATTCTATTCTGCATCCTCCGTGTGCACCCCGAGCAGGGCTGCTTTGCTCACGGGGCGGCTACCCATCCGCAGCGGGATGTGCAGCGACAGGCGCCGCGTGCTCTTTCCCAACTCGGGCGGCGGTCTTCCTCCCACCGAGATTACCATCGCTCAGGCCCTCAAGACAAGAGGGTATGCAACGGCATGCGTCGGGAAATGGCACCTCGGACATCTGCCCCAGTACCTGCCCACACGCAGAGGTTTTGACGAATACTTCGGCATTCCATACAGCAACGATATGAAACCCTGCCCCTTGATGGATAACGAAAAGGTCATCGAAGAGCCCGCCAATCAAGCGACTCTGACCAAGCGCTACACCGGACGGGCGATTCGTTTTATCGAGCGTAACAAGAACAAGCCGTTCTTCCTCTATTTTGCCCATACGTTCCCCCACATCCCCCTTTTCGCCTCGGAGAAATTCAAAGGCAAGAGTCTGCGAGGACTCTATGGCGACGTTGTCGAGGAGCTTGATTGGAGTGTGGGGCAAATCCTCTCCGTTCTGCGAAAACATAGTCTTGCTGAGAAGACCCTCGTTCTCTTCACCAGCGACAATGGCCCCTGGCTTGTCATGAAGCTCAGAGGAGGTTCAGCCGGTCTCCTCCGTGGTGGCAAGGGCAGCACGTGGGAAGGCGGGATGCGGGAACCATGCGTCGCCTGGTGGCCGGGCAAAATCCCTGCCGGCACAGTCGGCAATGGGCTGTCGGGCACCATAGATGTTTTTCCCACCTGCCTCGCTCTCGCAGGTGTAAAAGCGCCCAGCGACCGGGTGATAGACGGCGTGGATATGCTTCCTGTGCTCCTCGGAACCGGCAAGAGCCAGCGAAACTTGATGTTTTACTATCGCGGCACCCGCTTGATGGCCGCCCGCAAAGGACCATGGAAAGCTCATCTCATCACCTGGGCCGGCTACGGCGACAAACCCCACAAACACGATCCGCCGCTACTGTTTCATCTCGAACACGACCCATCGGAAAAGTACGATGTCGCCAAAAGACATCCCAACGTGCTCGCTGACATTATGAAGGAAATCGAGCACCACCGGGGCACTTTGAAACCTGTGAAATCGCAGTTGGAGGTCCCCCTTCCCAAGAACAAAACCTGACAACCTAAACGGCGCCACAGCATTGAAAACATCTGAAGAAGATTGAGCCACTCTGGCTTGCGGGTAGTGTGGGGCAAGCCACGCTACTTCTTCTTGCTGGCAGAGTCTCAGCAGTCTTGGTCCGCCGTCAACTGCACGATCCCTGTCCCCAAGCCACCGTGACGGGCGAGCCAATGAACGCTATTCTCGCAACTTACAGTCCTACATCTCCTTGCAGAAATCGGCGTAAATCTCGTCAATATCCCATGATTCTCCTTTCGGCGGCGCGCCGGCAGCCACCACCCGGTACCTCAATCGCCAGCTCTCGCCCGACTTGAGAACCTTCGGGGCGCCGAAGTTCGGAGAACTGGAGATGAACTGCATCCCTTGCCCCAGGACGAAGAACCGCGTCGGGTGACAATCGTTCGACGGATGGTCGAGAATTGCAGCGGTTACCGGACGCCCGCTCTGGACGCCCGAAAGGGCACACCATTTCGCTGGCTTCCCGTGGCATTGTTTGTCGCCGACATCGCCTTCCGAATTGAAAAACCGCGGCTGCCCAAATGGACCCGCCCTCAAGGTCAGCCCGTGATATTCTCGCGGCTTCCCCGGGTCCGACCCAAAGACCACCTCAGTCTCGACAGCCGTGAGGGCGATGTTCACATCTACGAGCTGCAAATTCCCTCGTGGGGGTAGAAACCTCCAGGTTCGCTCCTCCCGCAGCAGAATCGTGCCGTCCTGTTTCTGCCAGTTGTTAGATTCGCGAATGCGCGCCCCACCGTCCGGAAGCGCGTCCGTCAGCAGACTACTCGCGACAATCTTCCCTCGGCGCCCTTCCGGCGCCCAGACTTCTGCCCAGAAATCAACGCCGGAAACGTCCGGCCAGCCCACACATAGCCCCCGGTGGTGAACGTGGTCAGCCGGAGAATCATACGTGATGATCCGGCGGTCAGGTGTCCAAAGGGGATGGATATATGACTTATCCAGAGCCTTCCCGGAGTGGTGAACCGCCACCTCCTTGCCGTCGGAAAAGACGGTCACATGTTGACCAGGGCTTCGCCGTACCGAGAGCCCCTCAGCCTGGCCGCAACGCGCCTCCCCTCCGAGCAGAAAAACAAGCCCCGCGCACAACAACACCCCGCGCCTCAACGGCTGTGCCAACAGCCCTGTCAATTGCCCTCTCATGCCGGAAAAACACCCCGAAGCGAGATTGACAACTCCTCCATGAAACATCTTTGTTCTCCTTCACATGGTTTGATGAAGTGAATTCGGACACTCATAACAATATTTGACCGGAGAGAGAGTGTCAACCGAAACTGCCGGGAAATAACTCGCGCCAGTGGCGGATGACAGAGAGGCGAATCTCTCGTGAGACCTGATGAAACAAAACCCACTCTGCCTTCATAGGAGATGCGGAGGTTGGACAGGGGCTTGGAGATTGAGACTCCAAGTCCGCGACTGAAGGTAATCGCTCGGGATCACTCGCGCGGCCCGCGAGCGCGTCCGACTCTGTTCCCGGCAAGGGATGCTTCACAAGAATGGCGAATCTTCGTCGAGGCGAGACTGACAAGCGGTCGGCGCCGAAGGTGGGAAAGCTCTTTTTGAACCGAAGTGCCCGAAAGCCACCTCCCGGAGATAGACGAAAGCGGACTCAACCGCTTTTCTTGCCGGCGGTGTCTCCCGAGTGCGAGGATGCGCGAGGCTTCTGCTTCGAGGTCTTTTTGGTCGATGGGCCCCAGAACAAGCGGTGCAGAAAGCCATGACGACGGGTGGCACGGCTATGGTAGTAATAGTAACGGTCGTAGTGACTGTGATAATAGTAGCTCCGATACCCGTGGGACCCGTAACTGCCACTCTTCTTCGGATCGTATCTATTAAGGGCTACGCCGAACACCTTACCCCCTCTTATCCTGTCCAGATTCTCCAGCCCTTCCACAATCAGCGACTTGGGGAACTTCCCCGCCTCCACAACCACGAGAACGCCCTCAACCATTTTCGCTAAGATCAGCGGGTCGGAAAACCTGCACGGCGGCGAGTCAAAGATGACCACGTCAAACCTCTTCTTCACGTCAGCGACAAGCTGCTGCACACGCGCAGACCCGATGACCTCCGTCGGATTGAAGACCCTCTTTTCCCCGCACGGTAGAACCCACAGCTCTCCTTGTTCCACCCTAATCCTCTTGTCGCTGTCTTTCCCCGACCTCGCCAGCTCACTCCTATCTACCAGAGCATCCTCAAGGGTCCCTTCGCCTTTGAGGTATTTCATCAGTCCCCGGGATTCATCAATCCCAAAGTGCCTGTGCATCCTCGGCCTTCGCATGTCGGTATCCACGAGGAGGACCCTTTTGCCGGCTTGAGCAATGATAATGCCCAGATTCACAGCGGTCGTCGTTTTCCCTTCGCTGTGACAGGCGCTCGTCACTAACAGGGACGGAAAACGCCCGTCCTTCGCTTTAAGCTGAATGCTTGTCCGCAAATTCCGGTAAGCCTCCGTAATCGCCGAATCCGGCTTCTCGTAAGCGATTCTCCCCCTGGACCTCTCCGATGTGCCTCTTCCCCTCGTAACGGGAATCTCCGCAAGGAGCGCCCTGCCGAGGTCTTCCGTAACATCATCCGCGTTTCTGACCTTGTCATCGAGATACACCAGGAAGAACGCACAGCCGCAACCGATCGCCAAACCCACGAAGACAGCAAGGGACATGTTCACAAGGGGCCTCGGCCGGAAAGGAGCGCCGGGAACGATCGCTTCATCAATAACCCGGATGTTACTTGTGCCCGGATCCTCCGACCCGGTCGGTTGCCTTGTCGCTCGCGACTCCACGTCGCTTTCAAGCGTCCTACTGAGCAGCGCCTCGTACGTCTTCTTCTTTGCCGCCACCTCTCTCTGATGCGTGCCGTACTCCGCCGCTCTCTCATCGAACTCGTGAAACCTCTTTTTCG
Organism: bacterium; assembly: GCA_013203085.1. Lineage (GTDB taxonomy): Bacteria > Auribacterota > JABMQX01 > JABMQX01 > JABMQX01 > JABMQX01. The sequence continues at coordinate 5,317 of JABMQX010000040.1, forward strand.
CCTCCTCTACGGCTCGTTTCGCCTCCGTTTCCCTTTGGTTCTCTGCCAGCCAGGCGTTCTTCAGCCTTTCTCTGACCGCCTTGACCCTTGCGTCAATGTCCCGGGCGATTCCCTCGACGACCGATTTCTGATCCAGGATATGGGGGTGCTTCTCGCCATAGCGTCTGGAAAGCACTTCCAGTTTTCTCTGAGCCGCCTGGTACTCCCCCTCCTGCTGTTGGATGACGCCGTCGTTGCCGACCTCTTGCTGCTGTTTGAGTTCCTCGAGCGGAAGGTCCTTTATCCGGTTGTAAACCGCCTCGGCGTTACCCCTTTCAGCCCTCGCCTTCGAAGCCGCGTCCGTAAGAGCCGTCAGGTCCTTGTAAATCAGGTTTTGCTTTTCATCAATCGAAACGATGTTGTACGTCTTCTTGAATTGGTTGAATCTGTTTTCAGCCTCTTGAACCTGGGAACCAACTTCTATCAGTTGCGTTTCGATCGTTCTCGCCGCAGCTCTTCTTGCCTTGAGCTTGGTCGTTATGTTGAACTTGATGAACTCCTGGGCAAGCATGTTCGCTATCGTCGCCACTCGTTTCGGATCCTCGTCCTGCACGATCACATCCACAAGGCGAGTGTCCCGCACAGGCGATACCTTAATCTTGCGGAGAAGCTCCGGAAAGTACATTTGCCTCTCCGTCCCGCTCGGACCCGTGACTTTCAGCCGCAGGGTATCTATGACGCTCTGCGCCAGAGTGTGGCTTTTCAGAATCCGGTACTGCGTGTTGTAGTAATCCCTGGCACTCGTGTCCACTGCAAGCACGTTCTCAGAGTAAGGAAAGAGGTTCAGCGTTTCCTTCTCGATGAGTAAACGCGTGGACGCCCGGTAAAGCTTTGGCGAACGCCATGTGATGATCCCCGTGATCGAAACTACCCCAACGACAACCAGAAGAATCAGCAGCTTCTTATTCCACAAAAGTAAGAAGAGGTCCCTTACGTGAATCGTTCTCCCTCTCCTCCGCGGCCCCTTGCGATCTTTTGTGAGGTCTTTGTGAGGCGACGCCTGCATACCTTCCGTGGAACTCTCCATCTCACCTGTTCCTTCAAACCCACGTCAGCGCCGGGCGCTCAGGGATTTTGTTGCCTCTGCGGGCGGGACTGGCTTTCTATGTGCCTATTTCCCCTTTCAGGGGGCTTCTCTTGCCGCTCTAACTCTCCCATCCCCTCGACGACGAGAGAAGTGTCTCCCCCCGAATCAGAAGAAGCTCTCGGGAACGTCAATGATGTCGTTGGCTTTGATCTGAGGATCGAGCGCTGGTGTCTTCTTCATGATGTCGGCGACATTGATCGTCTTTATTACCGGTCTCCCCTTATCATCAGTTGTAGTCAGCCTGACCTTCTTCTCGTTTGCGTTGTCAGCGAATCCCCCCGCTTTGATGATCGCCCGATAAACCGTCATCTTGTTTTGACCCGTGAAAGAAAACTGCCCCGGTTTGTTGACCTTCCCCTGCACATAGCAAAGCTTCTCGGTGTACTTCACAACCATGGCGTTGACCCCAGGCTCCACGTACCAATCAGGCTTTAGAAGGCCCGTCACCAGCTTCTCGATCTGCTGGACCGTCAACCCTACAACCTTGACGTACTCGATGTAAGGGTACTTGATTGTCCCATCCCTCTCGCTCACCTCGAAGTTCGTCGGAAGGTCCGTCTCTCCCACGATCGTTATCTGGAGGACATCTTTCTGACTCACAAGGTATTCGTCGATGGGGAGAGCAACCGGTACGCTCACTCCGGCTTCCCCAGCCCTCGCGGCGCTCTCGCACAAGCCCAAACCCTGCACTGACAAAACAAATGCCCCTATCACAATAGCAAGTACTCTTTTCATCCTTCAAAACAAACCGGACTTCTCCTTGCGGATAACGTCCGGTTCGCCTCCTTCTTTAGATAGTCTTTTCGCCGTCCTCAGAAAATCGCCGAAACACCCAGGGAGACCCTGTTGTCTTCGTAATCGAACCTATCCTGGTTGGAGTCTCTCTCTTCATGAGTGTACGACAGGCTTGTCGTCAACCAATGCTGGATGCTGTATCTCAGTGCGACTACTGCCCCCCAAATATCGTCGTCTCTTTCGCTTATTCCCCCTTCGTGGAGAGTGCCCTCCGGGTAATCGCTATTAGCATAGAATCCCGAAACGCCAAGGCTTATTTTCGGCGCCAGCGCCTTTTCCAGTCCGGCTCTGACTTCTGTGGTGGTGAAATAGTTGTTCGTGGAATAGGTTGATTCCACAGCTCTGCGCGACCCGCCAAGAGTCACCAGCAACGTCTCCGTGCAGTGATGAACTAGGTCCACACTGAACACTCCGCCGTCCCAGTCCTCCATGGGTCCGTCGTAATCTCTTTCTGACCAACCACCCTTTACGAGGGCGACCAACTTCGGCGTGAGCTGACCCGTGATACCCAACTGTGCGCTCACCCCGTCGGCATCGTTTCGCACGGTTTCCTGATCGTAGTCAATCGCCCTGTACTTGAACTCACCCAGAAGCGATATCTTGTTGAAAATGCGGTAGAATATCGTCGCCTCGCCGATGTTCTCGTCGCGGTCGTAAACACTGTACTTCGCGTCGTCGTAATCCAGTATCATGTTGTCATACCCGAGCACGAACGATAACCTATCCGTGAACTCATATCCCACCCGCACATTGGCGAGGTTCTGCTTCCTCTTGACCAGAGGAACCCACTCGTATGTCATCCTATCGTTCGTCTTGCTGAAAAGGTCTCCCACCGAGAACATCAGCCCGCTGGGGAACTGCAGGTCAACCCCCGCATCTACACTGTGATTCTCGTAATTGAAATCTGACTGATCAGCGTACCTTCCGATTTCCGCCAGGTAATTCAAATGCGCTGATTTTCCCTCTCGCGAGAAATCCAGCTCCACCCCAGGCGTGATCTTGAACAGAACATCATCTTCCTTTGTCTCTCCCAGCAGGAAGACGTTGTCGTCATACGTCGCCTCCACACCAATACGCGGATGCACATACAGACGACCGAAGTGAATATTTCCGAATTCAGTGCCAAAGGCCAGACTGCCCGTGGCGAGCAACAACAATGAAACTACCGCAGCGATGTATCGCTTTCCCATGACGGACTCTCCTTTCTCAACAGCCCCCATTGTACGAAAATCCCGGCTGGCTGCATTCCTCCGCCCATTGCTCCCCTGCGGGAGCCACACGCAACCGGCACGTCCTTTTTCCAGTCAATTCTTTGCCCTTCCTACCAAAACAGCCTACGACCCAGGCTGATAAGGACTCTGGTCAATCTCTTCCGGCGGAGCAACAGGAAAAGCTAACTTCTCCGCCGACGGGATGCCAATCGGCTCCGTCACAGCGGGACCTCCCGCAAGCACCGGCAGCGTTACTCCAGCTCTTGTAACTTTCACTGTCCCAACCTGATTCAGAACCTGGACGAACTGGATGTACCTATCAACCGGCGAATAACTGAACTCCAGCTCGCTGACTTGCCCGGGCTCAACTCTAACTGACGCATACGCGTTCATCGGCGCCGTCAGAATAGCAGAAGATTTCTCCGCGATAGTCACCCTGTTCTGCAACATCACCGCGGACGTTACTCCTTTCACGGACCTCACCAGCAGAACGTTCTCCCGGTTGTTAACATCCAAGAAGAATTTCCGAGTTCCTTTGAGATACTCGAACTTCACGCCCCTATTGCTCTTCAGCACGGAGACCCGAACCGCCTCGCCCTTCCGCAAACTCCAGCTTACCGTGTTGTACTTCCCCGTAATCGCTGAAGGAAGAGAAATCCAAAAACTTCCCTTCGGCCCCACCATCTCAATGGCGGCAGGCAA